>JBFMDG010000351.1:0-7784 GCA_040754135.1 Verrucomicrobiota bacterium | reverse complement strand
AACAAGTCGCACTTCTCGCTCTTCTCGAGACGGTGGCTCCCGCACCGTTCCTGCGCGTTTACCCGTATTATCTCCATCGACTTTCCTGTGTTTTCCGAATGACCCCGCGGCGCTGGGTGCAATATGTCCGCGCGAAAATCCGCTATCATCAGCAGTCCCGGCGCGCCGATCAGCTGCGTTTTCGTCAGGTCACGCGCTCCGATCAGGAGGATGCGGCCATGCGGGCTCAGACCGAAGCGCGCCTTGCGCAATTGGAGCATGTTTACCGGACGAATTTGCATGCGCTGAAGTTTTATCGCGCCCGCCCTTATCCTGGCCGCGTAACGCTTTTCAATGCCGAGGAAGTGGATCTCGCGCTGATTCCAGATCCGCAGTATGGCTGGCCGGGATTGGCCGAGGAGATCGAAGTGCACACCGTGCCGGGAGATCATGACACCATGCTGGCGGAACCAAATGCAGCGGTCCTGGCGGAAAAGCTCAACGAGTGTCTGCTGCGAGCGCAAAGCCAATTCAGCCGCAGGAAATCAGGAGGAAACGAAGCCCCTGCAAATTGACAGACATCCCCGGTCCGGCAACTTGAATTTGGTGTTACGAATCGGGGCAAAGGAATTTCATGACGACGGAGGAAGTTAAAAGCAACATCTGGCGAAACACGGTCTCAAATTACATTTGCATGGCCGTGCGGGTTCTCCTCGGGCTGGTCATGTTCCGGTTGCTTTATGAAGAACTCTCCCGCGAAGAGTTTGGTTTTTGGGCATTGCTCTGGAGCATTTTTGGGTATGGCCTGCTGCTCGATTTCGGATTCGGTTTCACCGCCCAAAAACGGGTGGCTGAACTTTGCGTGCATCGCAATTGGGTGCGGTTGAGCGGCGTGTTGAGCACCATTTTCTTCACTTACGTCGCCATCGGCGCGCTCATTTTCATTGCCGGCTGGCTCTTTTCTCCCATGCTCGTCAATCTGCTTAAGCTTTCCCCGGGCAACCGGGAAAAGTTCGCGGAAATCCTCCTGTTCTTCTTCTGCGGTTTGGGGCTCGCGTTTCCGCTCGGGTTGTTCCCGGAGATGTTGCGCGGGCTGCAGCGAATTCATCTGGCGAACAATCTTCTCATGGGCGGCATGATTGCCAATTTCCTCCTTGCAGCGGTGGCGATTCATTTTCATTGGGGCCTCAAAGTTCTCTATTTGATCGCCCTGGTCTGCACCTTTGTGCCGGACCTCATTTGCGCTTGGTTTGCCTTTCGTCAATTGCCTTCCGTGCGGCTCCATCCGAAATTTTTTTCCTTCAGTCTCATGCGCGACACGATGGGATTTTCGATTTACGCGTATTTCACCACCGTGAGCAACATTCTCCTGAGCCGCACCGACCAGCTCGTGTTGAGCACGTGCCTTTCAGTGGCCTCGGTTTCCATCTATCAGGCGGGAGCGAAAGTGGCGGAAATGTTTGGAGCCTTCGCGCATCAGTTACCGGACACGCTTTCGCCCGCCGCAGCCCACTTGCACGCCAAAGGCGACCGAGCGGTGCTCCAGGAGCTGTTGCTGAACGGCACTCGGTTCAGCGTCATGCTGGCGACGCCGGTCTTCCTTGTTTGCGGACTTTTTCTGGAAGACATGCTCCGCCTGCTGACCGGCGAAGCCCGCCCCAGCCGCGAAACTTACTGGGTGGCGATGGTGCTTTTGTTTTGGGGTTACATCATGCTGATCACCCAGAGCGTCCCCAAACGGATTTTCATGATGTGCGGTCACGAACGGCGCCTCATGTGGTTGAGCATCGCGGAAGCGCTGCTCAATCTCGTGATCAGCGTCGGTCTGGTGCTTTATTTCCGAAACGTCGTGTGCGTCGCGCTGGGATCGCTGATCGCCTCGACCATTTTTGGTTGGGGCTTCCTCTGGCCATGGGCGGCGCGCGAAGCCGCCTTGTCTGTCTGGACTCTGGCGCGCGTGGTGTTGGCCCCGACATGGCTCGCCTGTTTGCCATTATTGGCGCTGATGTTTTTTGAACGCGTCCTGCCCGGACGCGAATTTCATGAAACCGCGGCTCAATTGATCATCGAAAGCCTGCTCGCTTTCGTCATCGCCGGCGCGGGAATCTGGCGCTTTGGCCTGAGCCCGATCGAACGCCAAAAATTTGCGGCGCGCGTGCTGGGCACATGGCGGGGAGGGAAACCGGCATGAACGATCCGCTCGTCAGCATCATTCTGAGATCGTTCAACGAAATCTGGGCGTTGCGCGACACGCTGGCTGCGCTTCCGCAACAGAATTATACCCATTGGGAACTGATCGCGTTCGACTCCGGCTCGACGGATGGATCGGTGGAACTGATTCGAGCGGCCGATCCCGTTCATTTCGTGCAAATCCGTCCAGCGGAGTACAACCCTTCGCGGGTGATGAATCATGGGATGCGGCTGGCTCGAGGCCATTTTTGCATTTTTCTAAATGCCGATGCCACGCCGCAAGGGACGAACTGGCTGCGGCCGCTGGTCGAGGCGCTCTTCCATCCCAAAGCGGCAGCAGTTTTCGGGCGGCAAATTCCCCGCCCGGATTGCCAGGCTGTCTTCGCATGTGATTACGAGCGCTGTTTCGGAACGGATCGTGAATCCAGCCGCTGGCCCCATTTTTTCAGCATGGTCAGCAGCGGCCTCCGCAAAGACGTTTGGGCTCAACGGGGATTCCTCGAAATGCTCCAATACGCGGAAGACGACGAATACACGCGCTGGTGCAAAGCGCATGGATACCGCATTCGCTACATTCCCGAATCGGTGGTCATGCATTCGCACAACTACACTCGTGAACAAGCTTACCGGCGCAGCTTTGGAGACGCTCGAGCCCTGGCGGCTTCCTGGCCGGGCGCGCCTTCCGATTTCAATTTCCTGCGCACGTGCGGTCTCGGTTGGCTGAGCGATTTTCGGCATGACTTGAAATTCTGCCTGCGCACGCGGCGATGGAACGAGTTGCCTCATGCCGCACTCATCCGCTGGTCTCAACGCCAGGGCAAGCTCGATGGCTTTCGCCAAGGCTGGCGGGATTACCGCGAATCAGCAGAGGCGAAACATGACGCGAAAATGGCGGCGCCTGATCCGACAACTCCGCTGGCCCGGCCCCAAGTATGAAAATTTTGGTGCTCACAAATTTGTATCCGCCGCATTACCTCGGCGGGTACGAATTGATCTGCCAGGCCGTCGTCAACGCATTGCGCAGCCGCGGTCACTCGGTTTTCATTCTGACGTCGAACCACACGATCGACACGGCTCGCGGGCTGCCAGAGACTTTTGGCATCGAGCGATCTCTGCGCCTGCACGGGTTTTATGGGCACCCATGGCTTGGGATTCGCAAACTGGCCGCGCTCGAAGCCTGGAACAATCGGCGGCTCCTGCGCGTGCTTGAAGAGGTGCGGCCCGATCTCGTTTATGTCTGGAACATGGGAGGGCTTTCCAAATCGATGCTGCTGACGCTTCAGCACCGCGGCCTGCCCACCGTGTATTATCTTTCCGACCATTGGATCGCGCGCGGATTGCCGGCAGATGTCTGGCTGCGTTGGTGGAATCGAAGCGACGCACCGGCGCGTCACCGGCTGGTGCGACAGGCGGCTTCGCTCCTGGGTATGCGTCGTCGATGGCAAAAAGTTGCTCCAACGAATCCTCCCGGGCACATCCGCTTTCAACGGATTTATTTTTGCAGCCGCGCCTTGCGTCAGGCCGCGGTCGCCGCCGGTTTTGCAGTGAGCCACGCCGCCATCATTTACTGCCCGGTCGATGTGCAGAAATTTTTCGGGGAGCCAAAGCCGAGCAGCCAGCCTGTGCGCCGATTGCTGTTTGTGGGACGGCTGGCCGCCGATAAAGGGGTGATGACAGCTCTGCGCGCGATGGCGTGCCTGGGCGAAACGGAAAAATTGCATTTGAACCTGTATGGACGCGGCGAGCCTGGCTACGAAAATCAACTGCGTTCGTTCGCCATGGCCCATCGGCTTCGCGTTGAATTCCATTGCACAACACAAGCGGAGATGCCGCGTATTTATCGTGAGCACGACGTGTTGATCTTCCCATCGGAATGGGAAGAGCCGTTCGCATTGACTCCGTTGGAAGCAATGGCCTGCGGATTGCCGGTGGTGGCCACGACGACCGGCGGCAGCGCGGAATTATTCCGGCATGAAGAGAACGCCCTCACTTTCAAGGCCGGGGATTTTGAAGAACTCGCGCATCGCATTCGGCAGATGGTTTCCCAACATTCCTTGCGCGCCAGAGTGGCCTCGACAGGATTTTGCGAAGTGCGCCAGCGTTTTTCTGAACCGGTGATCGTTGATCAGATAGAACATTACTTGCGCGAAACTCTTTTGACCTGGAAGCCGGCGCCTTTACCGCCGCTGAATGCATGACCAATGGCTGCACGATTCACAGTGGATGGTTCTGAAGCGCTCGAACGCCAACTCGAAACCATTTGTCAGCGGGTGACGGAAGGCGTCCGATCGATCGTGCCGGCGCGAAAGATCGAAGGGCTGTGTCTTGGTGGCGGCTATGGGCGTGGGGAAGGCGGCGTCCTGCGCACGGCGGAGGGCGAGCGTCCTTACAACGACCTGGAGTTTTATCTTTTTCTTCGCGGGCATCCACGCTGGAACGAACGGCTTTTTCAACAAGCGCTGCACCGATTCGCCGAGCAGCTTGCCTCGATGGCGTGCGTCGAAGTCGAATTCAAAATCAGCGCGCTCGATGAGTTCCAGCGCCAATCGATCACCATGTTTTCCTACGATTTGGTCATGGGCCATCGATGGTTGTTGGGCGACGACGCATTGTTTCGCCACTGCGAAGCGCATCGTATGGCCCGGCAAATTCCGTTGGGGGAAGCGACGCGTTTGTTGATGAACCGTTGTTCGGGATTGCTCTTTGCCTGGGAACGATTGCAGCGCGAGCCGTTCACCACAGACGATGCCGATTTCGTCGGGCGCAACCTGGCCAAAGCGCAACTGGGCTTTGGCGATGCCATCCTCACGGCGCATCGTCTTTATCATTGGAGTTGCCGCGAGCGGCACGAACGCTTGCGGGAACTTGAACCGGACGAAGAGTTGAGCTGGCTGGCGGAGGTGCAGATCGAACATGCGGCCGGAGTGGATTTCAAGTTGCACCCGGTTCGCACGACGGCGGCGCGCCAGGCGCTTTACAAAAAAAATATTCAGCTCACACAGCTGGGGCTGTTGGTCTGGCTCTGGATTGAAAGCCGCCGGTTGGGACAACCTTTCGCCGCCATCCAAGAATACGTCCGCAGCGCCATGAAGAAATGTCCGGAAATGCACCGATGGCGAAATCTCTTGATTAACGCGCGCACGTTCGGAGTTCGCGCCCTCCTTTCTGCGCAGGCCTTGCGCTACCCGCGCGAGCGCCTGTTCCATGCGCTGGCTTTGCTGCTTTGGGAACCGATGGCTCAGAACGAGACCATCCATTTGCGGCGTTTGCAGGAGGAACTGTTCACCAAATCGCGCAGCTTCGCGGAGCTGGTCGCCGCGTATTATCGACTCTGGCAGCAATTCAATTAACCCATGAAACTTTTAGTGGTTTATCCTTACATTCCGTATCCGCCGGACCGCGGCGCTTACCATCGCGCGTTCCAGTTGTGGCGCGGCCTCGCCGCCCAACATCAAGTCGATCTGTTGGCGCTGGCCGAACGCTGCGAAGGCATCGAGTTCAAACCGGTCTTCGAAGAAGCTTGCCGGCGCGTCGAGTTCGTGCCCTTCGAGCATCCGCCCTGGCGCAAGCTTTTGAACGGGCGCCTTTCCAATCCGCTCCCTTCCACGATTGCGCATTGGACCATTCCGCACTTAAGGCGGGAAATTGGCCGCTGCCTGGAAGCGGATTCCTATGACGCAATCCATTTGGGTGACATTGTGCTCGCCCAGTATTTTTTGAATGAACATCGCTCCATCCCGCTGGTGCCGGACCGCACGCGTGTGGATTTGCAATACCAGCTCATGGAGCGGCGCCACATGCAATTCTCGTTCAAAGAGCGGCTGTTGCATGTCGAGAACCTTTGCAAGCTCTGGCTTTATGAGCGCAAGGTGGCGCGCCGGTCCGCATTCCAGGTGGTCTGCGGTCCGGATGATGAACAGTTCGTGCACCGTTGCATCGCTCGTGATTTGCCGGTCGAGGTCCTCCCCAACGGCGTGGACCTTGATTACTTCAATCCCGAAGCGCTGCCCAATGCCTTGCCAGAGGAGAAACCGACCATCCTCTTTTGCGGCGCCATGGATTACAATCCGAACATCGACGCCTTGCGCTGGTACTTCGCATCCATGCACGATTTATTGCGACGACAAATCCCCGACCTCCGCCTTTGGATTGTGGGCAAAACTCCCGTGCTCGAAGTGCAGCGTTACGCGCAGTTGCCAAATGTCACGGTGACGGGAGCCGTTCCCGATGTCCGCCCTTATTATCGGCGGGCCTGGCTGCAAATCGTGCCGCTGCGCATCGGTGGTGGGACGCGCTTGAAAATCGTCGAGTCCATGGCCATGGGCACTCCGGTGGTCTCGACCTCGATCGGCGCCCAAGGACTTCATCTGCGTCATGCGCACGATATTTTGCTGGCGGATACAGCCGAAGACTTTGTTCGCGAAACAGCGCGGGCCATGAAACAAACCCACCTGCGCCAGCACCTCATGCGAACCGGCTTGAACACCGTTCGGACGCGGCTTTCCTGGCCGATGCTCTCGAAGCAGCTTTGCCGAATTTATTCAGAACGGCTGAACGAGAAGGCGCGGTTGCATTTGAATCTGGAAAGCCGGGCGGCTTGAACCGCGGTCGGATCGACGAACTGGAGAGTCGGCCAGGAAATCACCGCGCAACCAGCCGCGTGCTTTAACGCATGTGCCCTTTCGCACGGGAAAAAGCGGGTGCGGTTGAATCGCGGTTGAAAAATTGTCTTATTCCGCTTCGTGAATCGGAACATTCTCATCACGGGTGTGAGCTCCGGCATTGGGCTGGCGCTCGCCCGCGTGTATTTGCGGGCGGGGTTTGAAGTGTTCGGAGTGAGCCGGCGCGAAGCAACGGGTTTGTTGGCCGAGCCCGCGATGCATTTCCAAAGGATTGATCTGGCTTGTTTAAGTTCCATTCCGCCGGGAATCCAAGCCTTGCTCGATGGGATCACACATCTCCAAATCATCGTGCTCAATGCCGCCATGCTGGGACGCATCGCCGATCTTCGCGAAATGCCAATCGAGGAACTCCATCGCGTCATGGATGTGAACCTCTGGGCGAATCACCAGATCCTGAACACCCTGTTCAACAGTGGCAAAACCGTGCGCCAGGTGGTGGCGATTTCCTCTGGCGCAGCCGTGACTGCTTTTCGAGGCTGGAATGTTTATTCCATTTCAAAAGCGGCTCTCAACAAGTGGATCGAACTCCTGGCTGTGGAAATGCCGGACACTCATTTTTCAGCGATCGCCCCAGGAATTGTGCACACGCCCGTGCAGGATTATCTGGCGTCACTGCCGCCAGACGAGCGATTTCCGAGTTTGGATTATTTGCGCCGCAGCCGCGGCACGGCGCGCATGCCCGAGCCGGAGCATGCCGCCAGGCGCCTGGCCATCGGCATTTCACTCGCACTTCAACATCGCAGCGGCTCTTTTCTCGAGATCGATCAGTTGCTGCAGAACACCTGAGTCGATTCCGTTATCTCCGCCACCCACCGCCAAAATTTAAGAAGGCCGCGCTGGCTCTGAGATCCGCAGGGCTCTCACGCTGTTGCCAGGCGCAAGTGGATGCTCAGCCAATTCTGCGTCGCGGATTTTGGATTCGGTAAAGGACAT
>JBFMDG010000350.1:0-7790 GCA_040754135.1 Verrucomicrobiota bacterium | reverse complement strand
GACAATCGCTGGCCGAGCGTGCTGCGGCCGTCCTGACCCGTCATTTTCGGAAGCTCGAGAAATCGGCCGAGGTGGATTTGAACGAGTTTGCGTTGAACGGCAAGGGACGCCTCACCGCCATCGAAATCACCATCTTTCCGGGGGCGCTCGCCCGCAAACCGGCGCTGTCGAAACGCGCCCTGCTTTTTGGCGGCGACGAGAAAAAGGATGGCGATCGCGAGTTGCGCAAGACGGGCCGCGCGCTGCACCTGCTCTACCCGGATGACCTCGATCGCGCGACGGGACGGGAACGCGAAGTCGAGGAACTGGCGCGCTGTCTGTCGGGCGTTGATCGCCGGCCGATTTTGCTGGTCGGGCCGCGGCAGGTCGGGAAAACGGCCATTGTCCACGAACTGGCGTTTCAGATCTGTTCACGAAAAAAAGAACGCTTCGGGGGCGGCCGCACGATCTGGTTGGTTTCGCCCATGCGTTTGATCAGCGGCATGAGTTATCTCGGCGAGTGGGAGAACCGTGTGTTGGCGATTCTCGACCACGCGCAGAAGAAGGATTGCGTACTCTATTTCGATGACTTGCTGGGGTTGTTTACAGCGGGCGTTTCCGCTGCCTCGGATCTCAACGTGGCTCAGGTGCTCAAACCGGTGTTGGAAAAGCGGTCCGTGCGCATTCTGGCGGAAATCACTCCGGAATCATGGCGCGTCCTGCGCGAACGCGACCGCGCGTTTGCCGATCTGTTTCAGGTCATTCCCGTGCGGGAACCAGCGGAAGCGGAAACGATGCGTGTGTTGATTCAGCTGACGCGCACGCTCGAAGAACAGCATCGTTGCGAGTTCGATCCGGAAGTCGTGCCGGTGGTTTTCGATCTGCACCGGCGATTCGGTCGTGAAGCCGCTTTTCCCGGGAAAGCCGCGGGATTTCTGCGGCGATTGGCCATTCGCCGCACGGGCCAGGCGATTTATCGGGCAACGGCGCTGCACGAGTTCAGCGAACGGACGGGTGTGCAGTTGTCCTTGCTGACGGGATCGGCTGATTTGGATCGCGAAGAGATCCTTTTGCAGCTTCAGAGCCGTCTGGTGGGGCAGGACCAGGTGCTGGCAGCGTTTGCGGACATTCTCCTGACTTTAAAAGCGCGGCTGAACGACCCGCGGCGGCCGCTCGGAACGCTCCTTTTGTTGGGACCGACTGGCGTGGGCAAAACGCAATCTGCCAAAGCACTGGCCGAATTTCTTTTTCGCAGCCCCGAGCGTTTGTTGCGCTTTGATATGAACGAGTATGTGGATGCGGCCGCGGCGCGGCGGCTGGTGGGGACGCGGCAGGAGCCGGAAGGATTGTTGACCGGCGCGATTCGCCGGCAGCCATTCAGTGTGGTGCTGTTCGACGAAATCGAGAAGGCCGCGCCGGAAGTGTTCGACATGCTTCTGGCGGTGTTGGACGAAGGACGGATGACCGATTCACTCGGGCGCGTGGCGGATTTTACCAACGCCGTCATCCTCCTGACCTCGAATCTCGGAGTGCGGGAATCGCGGGCCCGGCTCGGTTTTCAAGCCGCCCAATGGACGCCGGCGAGCGACGATCAGGTTTATATCGACGCCGCCGAAAAGTTTTTCCGCCCGGAATTTTTCAACCGCCTCGATCGCATCATTCCGTTCCGCGCCTTGGAACCGGCGCAACTGGCCGATATCGCCGAGCGGCTCATCCATGAAATTTTCCAGCGCGAAGGATTGCGCCGCCGCGAATGCATTCTGAATGTCGCGCCCGAAGCCGTCACGCGCCTGGTCGAACTCGGCTATCACCCGCAACTGGGCGCGCGCTCGCTCAAACGAGTCGTGGAACGTGAACTGGCCCAGCCGCTGGCGCGTCACCTGGCCGGACTGACACCGGGCGCGCCCACGATTGCCAATTTCGGCGCTGGCGATCACGGGTTCAACGTGGAACTCCAGGCCTTGCGACCGCTCCCCTGCGCCGCCGGGTGGGTGCAACAAGTGAGCGCGCTGATCAGCTCCTCGAACAAAACCGCGAAGATTCATCGGCTGATCGAACAGGCCGGCGCGGCGCTGGATCGGATCGAAGCCGGTCTCGAAGCAAACGCTCCCCACGGCAAAATTGAACTAGGCCAGTTAACGCCGGGGCAGGCGCGGTACTTTGCCTGCCGCGAGCAACTGAAAAAAGTGGATCGGCTGTTTCAGGCATTCGACCGATCCCACACAACTTCGCGCAAGAAATCGGCCTTGCCCCGTCTCCCCAAACCCAAACCGAACAAACTGATATTGCGGCAATGGCTCGCGAGCCATCCGCGCTGGGACCGTCTCAAAGAGAGCGTGTCGCTGCGCCTCGAGCTTGCGGATTGGGAAGCGTCCGAAACAGGAGAACTTCCCGATGAACTCGCGCTGGCCCTGCTGCGGGAACTGGCTTTGTTGGAGGCGATGGTGGCGCAGCCGATCGATGATCGGCCGCTGCTCTTGCTGCAATTTGGATTGCACGAAAGTCATGGCGCGTTTGTGTGGCATTTCAGCCGGATGTACTCCGAATTCTTTTCCAGCCTTTGGGGTGCGCAGTGCTCGGCTTTGATCACTGAGCCGCAGCAACGGAATTTCGAGGCTTACCATTGGCGTCTGCGCGAACAAAAACTTCCGGTCAACGCGTTTTGGCTGTGCGGTTTCAATTTACGCCGCCTCATTCCTGGCGGCTGTTCCGTGATCCTGATGCGGCTGAGCGCAGGATCGCTCATCGCGTTGTTTAACGAGATGCAGGACGTTTGCACTGAAGCCGAAGCCAGAGCGTTGCTGCGGGATTTCCGTCCGGAGGACGCCCGGCGCGGTTTGCGTTCCGTCGGATCCATGAATGGCGTGTGGCAACTGATGACCCAGGGAAAAACCCTGCTCGATTTCCGCAACGGCTTGCTTGTGCCGGCGCAACCCAGCCCCGAGGAATTCCGCGCGCTGCTGCTCTCGGCGCTTCCGTTGCCTCCCGAAATTCAACTTTGACATGGCCACGAAAAAATATCCCGTGTTGCTTTGGACCGATCACGCCGGCGGCACGACGGCCACGCTGCTCGGCGACAGTGGATTTTCCGCAGCGGCTTATGCGGCAAGCGAGAGCGCGGCGTTGCACCAATTGAAGGAGCTTCTCGATTGGCGCGGCGAACACGAGCCCTGGAATCTCGATCCCGATTTCCTCGAACCCGAACTGATCGAAGTCAAAGTTGAAGTCCGTCCGCAATACCTCCAGCAGCATCGCATTCTTCCCTGTCCTGACACCGTGCTGTTGCGCGTTCCATGCGTGACGGGAAAGCAGGAGAGTGGATTGTCCGTTTGCATCGTGCCGCATCTCAGCTTGATTTTCAGTTTTCAAGAGCAAGCCAGCCTGAAAAGCCTCATCGCCCATTACGTGCGTGAAGGGTTGCAGGGAAGTTCACCGCGCCAGCTCGCCGGCCGCTTGCCCCCGCGCCAATGCCGTCTCGATGAAATCGTCGTGAAGCACGCCACAAAGCCGGCGCGCGCGAGGCCGGCGGCAGAGCGGCCTGAGTTCCGTGTCTTGTTCGCTGTGGCCGATCCGCTCATGCACGATCAGAGGCGCAAACGCAGTTCCTCCGCCGCTTACGGACGTGACAATTTAAGCGGGCTGCTCGTGCAAAAGCTTGAGGAGGAAAAAGCCAACGTGCTCCTCGTGGGTGAATCCGGTGTCGGCAAATCGACGCTCTTGCTCGATGCCGTCCGGAAAATCTTTCGTCAAAAAGCGAAGCTCGAAACCGATAGCGATGAGGCATCGGCCGAAGCGGGATTGGCGGGTTACCGCTACTGGCGCGGCAGCGCAGGGCGAATGATCGCCGGGATGCGGTATCTCGGTGAATGGGAGGAGCGTTGTGAAGCGTTCATTCAACAGCTCGGCAAGATCGATGGCGTTTTTTGCGTCGAGAACCTGCTCGAGCTGGTGCAGGTGGGCGGCGAAGGACCCGGGGACAGTGTAGCGGCGTTTCTCCTTCCCTATTTGCAGCGACGCGAATTGCGCGTGGTGGCCGAAGCGACTCCGGCCGAAGTCGAAGCATGCCGCCGTTTGCTTCCCGGATTGCTCGATTTGTTTCAGGTGATTCAGGTCGCTCCGTTTGCGGATGCCACTGCGCTCGATGTCCTGGCGCAAGTTGCCCAGGCGCATGCCGCTGCCTCGAAGCTCGAGATCGAAGCGGGCGCAGTCACGCTCGCGCACCGGCTTTTCAAACGGTTTCTGCCTTACGCCGTCTTTCCCGGTCCGGCCGCGCATTTCGTGCGCGTCCTTTGCGAACCGCGTCCGAAACACGATTCCAGACAGGTCATCACCACCAACGAAGTGGTGGAGCGATTCATCAAGCAAACCGGGTTGCCGGAGATTTTTTTGCGCGACGATTGGCCGCTCGATGAGGCCGCGGTGCGGGCACATTTCGAACAACAGATCATTGGCCAGCCTGAAGCGACGACAGTGGCGGCGCGGTTGATCACGACCATCAAAGCCGGCCTGACCGATCCGGGCCGGCCGTTCGGTGTGCTTCTATTTTGCGGACCGACAGGCGTCGGCAAAACGGCGCTGGTCCGCGCGCTGGCGGATTATTGTTTCGGCGCAAGCCGGCAGAAGGACCGGCTCGTGCGGCTCGACATGAGCGAATACAGCGGTTGGAATTCGGCGCAGAGGCTTTTGGAAGGTCCCGGCCAGATGCCGGCGGCCTGGATTGATCGCGTCCGGCGCCAGCCGTTCTGCGTCGTCCTGTTCGACGAAATCGAAAAAGCCGCGGCGGAAGTTTTCGACGTGTTGCTCGGATTGCTCGATGAGGGCCGGCTGACGGATCGCTTCGGACGTGTGACCCAATTTCGCAGCGCCATCATTGTGCTGACTTCGAATCTCGGATCGAATGCTCCACAAAGTGCAGGATTCCAGGTGGCGGCGCCGGCTTACGAATCCGAAGTCGCGCGGTTTTTTCGTCCGGAGTTTTTCAATCGGCTCGATGGCGTCGTCACGTTCAACTCTCTAACGTCCGCCGATGTGGAAGCGATCACGCGCAAGGAACTCGCCGAATTGGCGGGGCGCGAAGGATTCGCATCGGCCGGTATCCGGCTCGAATGGTCCGAGAAGTTGATCCGGTTTCTGGCGCGCCAGGGCTATGACAGCCGGTTGGGCGCGCGCCCACTGCAGCGCGCGCTGGAACGCCTCGTCGTTATGCCGCTCGCCCGCTGGAAGGTGGCGCATCCCGGCCGCCGCGATCTCGTGCTGCACCTGGAACTCAGCGAGGACAAAGTTATTGTCCTGGAATGAGCGGCGTGTCATTGGTTCCCTTTCTTACCGCCAACACAACCAGCCGAAGCGACGTCAACGCAAACCGCGCGATGCCGCCAGGGAAATTTCAGCTCGTCAACTTTTCCTCTTCGTGACATCGTTCCTCCCGTTGCGGGGCGCGGGCCGGATTGACCGGTTCGTGGGGGGAGGTCGGTCAGCCGCCACAAGCGCGGATTGATGAAGACTCACCTGACGAGTTCACACGCAAAACACGAGGGAATCGTGGCGCCATCGTGTTGCATTCTCTTCCCTATTTCATGAGTGACCCCGAGGCACATGCGGGTGAAGAGCATTTCAAGCTGCTGCTGGAACGCGCCTCGACGGTCGCATTCGTGAAAAGTCGCGCTGGCAAGTACCTCTACTTCAATCATGCCTTCGAACAGTTGCTCGGGCGTCCGCTCGCCGAATTACAGGGGCAAACGGATTTCGATTTGTTCCCGGCCGAGGTGGCGCGCCTGCTCCACGAACATGACGAATGGGTGCTGGCTCAGGGAAAACCCGCCGAACTGGTCGAGGTCGTTCCCGACAAATCCGGCGTGCTGCGCAAATGGCTGGTCAACAAATTCCCCGTGACTGGCCGTGACGGCTCGGTCGTTCTGGCGGGTGTGGCTATGGATATCACCGCCCGCGTTGAAGCCGAAACTCGCGTGCAGCAAAGCGAACGAAAGTACCGGCTGCTCATCGAAAGCATTCCGGAAGCGCTCTGGATCGCCAACGCCGCCGGCCACAATGTTTATGTGTCACCCACCATTGAAAAGCTCACCGGCTTTTCGGTGCAGGAGATTTACGAGGGCGGTCCTGAATTCTGGTTTGCTCGAGTGGACCCGGCGCAGATGGACGCGACTCGCGCTGCCTACACCGCCTTCTTCGAACAGAACGCTCCTTACGACGTCGAATACCGCTTTCAACGGCGCGATGGCCGGTCGATCTGGCTGCACGATCGGGCCGTCGTGCGCTTTGCCGAAGGCGGACAAATCATGGCCTACGGCCTGGTCTCCGATGTCACCCGGCGCAAAGAAGCCGAGGAGCGTCTCCATGAACAAGCGGCCTTGATGGACAAAGCGCGTGACGCCATTTGCGTGTGCGATCTGGAAGGACGGCTCACCTATGCCAATCGCAGCGCGGAACGGCTCTATGGCTGGATCATCACCGAAATGATCGGACGCCGCGCCGAGGAACTCTTTGGCCAGCAATGCATCGAGCAAGTCCGCGATGCCGCCGCCGCGGTCCTCCGGGATGAAGAATGGTTCGGCGAACTGCGGCAGGTCAGCCGGGAAGGCAAATTGTTGTCCGTCCTCAGCCGCTGGAGCTTGATGCGCGATGCCCATGGACAACCGAAACGCATCCTCATCATCAACACCGACATCTCGGAAAAGAAAAAACTCGAAGAACAGTTTCTCCGCGCTCAGCGCATGGAAAACATCGGCACATTGGCCGGCGGCGTCGCTCACGACCTGAACAATGTGCTCGGACCGATCCTGATGTTCGTGCAATTGATCCGCCTTCAGATGCCCGATCCCAATTTGCAACGGCTGCTCGATTCACTCGAATCGAGCGCCAAACGCGGCGCCAGCCTCATCCAGCAGGTCCTCTCGTTCGCGCGCGGCGTCGAAACCGAAAAAAAGGTGGTGCAACTCAGGCACCTTTTTCACGACATCGCCGTAATGGTGCGCAATACTTTTCCCGCCAATATCCAGTTTGAAACGGTTTTGCCGCGCGAACTCTGGCCCGTGAGTGGCGATCCCATCCAGTTGTATCAGGTGTTCCTGAACCTCTGCGTCAACGCTCGCGACGCGATGCCCGGCGGTGGCTTGCTTCGGGTCAGTGCCGAAAATGTGTTGCTCGAAGGACCCTCCCTCGCGCCCGAGATCAAATCGAAAATCGAAGGCTACATTATCGTCACGGTCTCTGATACCGGCGTGGGTATTCCCTCAGATCTGCTGGAAAAGATTTTCGACCCTTTTTTCACCACCAAAGAACCGGGCAAAGGCACCGGGCTCGGCCTGGCGACAGTGAACAGCATTTTGAAGAATCATAACGGATTCATCAAAGTCTCGAGCGAAGTCGGAAAAGGAACGCAGTTTAAGATTTATCTCCCGGCAATCGTCAGTTCGGAAACCGCGCTGGATGATGATCAGCCCTCGCGATTTCCCACCGGTCATGGAGAATTGGTGCTGGTTGTCGATGACGAGGCTTCGATTCGCGAGATTACCAAGGCCACCCTGGAAGCGTTCGGCTATCGCGTCGAGACGGCGAACGATGGCACACAGGCGCTGGCTCGATTTGTTCAACGGCAGAATGAAGTGGACGTCGTGATTACAGATTTGCGGATGCCCTACATGGACGGCCCGGCGACCATTCGTGCTTTGCGGCAGTTCAAGCCGAACCTGCGGGTGATCGCGGCCAGTGGGTATATCGAGAACCATGATGCTTTGGGCAATTCAGATCTGCGCATTTCCGCCTTCATTTCCAAACCATACAGCGCAAAAGAG
>JBFMDG010000349.1:0-7793 GCA_040754135.1 Verrucomicrobiota bacterium | reverse complement strand
CAGTTGCAACGCGGCGCCGAACGTATTTGAAAGCTGCGCAGCTTTCAGGACTTGAGATTTTTTACCGGCGGCAATGACGCGTCCCTGCTTCAACAACAGCACATGCGAAAACACCGGCATGATTTCTTCCACATGATGCGTCACGAGCACAAGGGTCGGACCGCCGCGCCTCGAACCGAGCCGTTGCAAAAACTGCAAAAAATGCTCGCGCGCGACGGGGTCGAGGCCGGCGCAGGGTTCGTCCAGGATCAACATGGCGGGATTCGCCATTAAAGCGCGGCCGATGAGCACGCGCTGGCGTTCGCCCTGGGAAAGAAACATCCAGGGCCGATCCACGAGATATTCGCATTCGATCTGGCGCAAGATTCGCAGTGCGGCCTGCCGATCCGCGCGAGTGGGGCGTCCCCAAAAATCGATCATGGCGTATTTGCCACTGATGACTGTTTCGATGGCCGGCTCGGTTTCGGCCATCATCTGGCGAATGGAAGAGCTGACGAGGCCAATTTCTTTGCGCAACTCCCGCCAATCGGTGCGGCCATATTTCCGACCGAGCACCTCCATCGTTCCTGCGCTCGGCATCAAGTATCCGGTCAAGGCGCTGAGCAGCGAAGTTTTGCCCGAGCCATTGGCCCCGAGCATGATCCAATGTTCACCGCGGTTCACCTGCCAATCGACGCGGTCAAGAATGACCGTGCCGCTGCGGTGGATGGAGAGACTGGCAATGTTTAAGACGATCGAGTTGCTGCGTTTCACCGCGCGCCAGAGTAATCAAATTGCGGCGGGGATTTGCAATTCAAAGTTCAGAATTTATCCCAAACATCCCAAACACATCGCTTGCACTTTGACCGAAAAAAATCTACCGTCCGCGCCTGTTAAACAGCATTTTGACCATTGTACTTTTGAATTGAACCGCGATTTCCATGAGTGTGCTTGTTGTCGGCTCGACCGCCCTTGATTCGATCAAAACTCCAAAAGCAGAAAACCCGCGCCTCCTCGGCGGTTCGGCCAGCCACGCAGCGGTGGCGGCCAGCTTTTTTGCGCCCGTGAAGCTCGTCGGGGTCGTGGGCGACGACTTTCCCTCCAAGTACATCCAACTTTATCGGAAACACGGGATCGAGCTCTCCGGGTTGCAGATCCTGCCGGGCAAAACCTTTCATTGGGCGGGCGAATACGAAGTGAACATGAACAATCGTCGCACGCTCACCACCGAGCTCGGCGTGTTCGAAACGTTTAGCCCGAAGCTGCCCGAAGCCCATCGCGACGCGCCCTTCGTGCTCCTCGCCAACATCGCCCCCGCGTTGCAACATCATGTGCTCGATCAAATGCGCCGGCCGCGCTTCGTCGTCGCCGACACCATGGATCTTTGGTTGAACATCGCTTTGGCCGATTTGCTCAAGCTCCTCCGGCGCGTTGATGCCTTCGTTCTCAATGACAGCGAAGCGCGCCAGCTTACCCAGGAAGACAATGTGGTCGTGGCTCTCCGTAAAATTCACCGGCTTGGTCCCAAATATGTCATCGTCAAAAAGGGCGAGCACGGTTCGATGTTGTCGGGGCCATCAGGATTATTTTTGGCGCCGGCATTTCCGTTGACGCGGGTGATGGATCCGACGGGCGCGGGCGATTCGTTTGTGGGTGGGTTGCTCGGTTATCTGGCGAGCCGCAAAGGTTCGATCGAATCCAATCTGCGCCGCGCCATCGTTCATGGAGCCGCTGTGGCTTCGTTCTGTTGCGAAGGATTCGGGCTGAAGCGCACCACCCGGATTACAAGACACGCTATCGATGAACGGGTGCGCACGCTCGAGAAGTTAGTGAAGTTTTAGACTGAAGCGTAATCATCGTCCGACGTTCGGCTCTCTCGATCGGTGAAATCAATTTGCCAGCGTCCGATTTTGAAATCTTTCCGGATTTGCTCGAAAAAAATCTCGAAGGCAAAGATCCCCCCTTGCCGGCTGGATTCAAGGAGTGACGGTTTCCGTGGCTGGTGAAATCCGGCCGCTCGCGGTTCGGTCCGTTTGCCAGTCTTTCGCGCGGCGCAAGGCCGTGGCCACATCGGCAAAGGGAAGATTCTCCGCCAGCAAATTGAGACGCGCGGTGGCATCGGGGTCATTGTTTTGCGCGGCGAGATAGAGCCACTTGTAGGCTTCCACCAGATCTTTGCCCACGCCCAATCCTTTTTCATAGCACTCCGCCAAAAGCATCTGCGCTTTGCTGTTGTTCTTTTGCGCCGCCGTTTGGTAGCAGCGGATGGCCTCGGTGAGATTGGTTTCACCGCCTTGAGTCTGCAGCAGCCAGCCCAGATTTACCAAAGCCTGGATATCGCCGAGATTCGCTGCCTTGCGATACCATTGCGCTGCATGGGCCAGGTCGCGAGGGGCGCCCAGGCCATTTTCATACATGAGCCCGAGATTGAACTGAGCGGGGGCGTAATTCTGAGCGGCGGCTTTTTCATACCACTGGCGCGCGGCCTCGATGTTGGCTTGAATTCCTGAACCATTGTGCAAAGCCCAACCGAGGTTGAATTGGGCTTCGGCTTCGCCCTGCCTGGCGGCTTTTTCCCAATACTCGACCGCTCGTTCCATGGAAGCAGTCACGCCTCGGCCATCCCGATAGAGTTGCGCGACGAGGAGCGTTGTTTGCGTAAAGATTTTTTGGCCGGCGCGGCGATGCGCCTGGAGCACACCTTCGGTATCGAAGCTGTTTACACCCGATACCAAAGCTTTGCGGCACCAGGAGAGGGCTTCGGCGGCATCTTGAACCACCCCTTGGCCCCGCTCGTACATGATTCCGATGAGAGCCATGGCCAGCGCATTGTTTTGGAGGACGGCCTCTCGTATCCAAAAGAAAGCTTGCGCCGAATTTCTCGCTACCAAATCCCCTTCCAAATAAAGCCAGCCGAGGGTGACCTGCGCGTTTTCCTCGCCTTTCTCTGCGGCGCTGCGGAGCCACTTGACCGCGAGGTCAGAATTCTTTTCCGCCCCGACACCGTAGAGATGAAGAATGGCGAGCGCGAATTGGGCTTGAGTCAGGCCGCTTTCGGCGGCTTGCCGGTACCATTGGGCGGCTTTGACGAGGTTGGTTTCCGTTCCATGACCTTGAAAATGCATCACGCCAAGCCGGTACTGCGCGGCGGCGTGTCCTTTGTTGGCAGCTCGCTCATAGTACTGAAGCGCTCGTGCATAATCCGGCTGTTGCCCCCGGCCAAATGAAAATCGATCGCCCAAAGCGAAAAGCTCTTCCGGCGTCTCGGGCTCATGGCTGGCGATTGTCGCAGCGCCGTTTTTGTCGCTTTTGTCAGCACTCGGAGCGGCCGTATTCTCCTCGGCGGGCAACGATTTATTACTTTCAGCTCTCGGGGGATGGGAAGAATCAGCCGTCTCCGAAGGTTTCTGGCGGACCACGACGAAAAGAATGATCCCAAGCACCGCAATGCTCACCAAAACTACGGGCAGCTTTGTTTTCGGTCGCGCAAATCCGCTCGGATCTTGTGGAAGAGGCGCGCCAGTTTCGAATGGCGGTTGGGCGGCATCCTCCGAGGCGGGGACCTTGGTGCGGACCCGAGGCGAAAGGGCAGGTTCAGACTCCGCCGATGTTTGATTCCGTGACTCGGCGGCTTTGATCGATTGGGAAGGCGTCTCGATGGATTTGGCGGCTTCCCTCGCGGGTGGCAGCTTGTTTGGAATGGTGGCGGTTGGATTGGGCAGTGACGGCGAAACTTGCGCGACTGGTTTGGAGGGTGGTTTTGGTGCGGAAGCCGAATGGGTTTGAATTGCGCGGAGTGCTTCCTGAATTCGTTCCAGTTTTTGTTCAGCCCATTGCCGGCGGCGCGGATGTGCATCCTGGACTTGTTCTTCCCACACGCGCGCCAGACGTTGATGCGCCTCGAGGACTTCCTCGATTGGCGAATCCAGCGCGAGCCCCAGTTCTTCATAAGCGGATTTCAAATCCATAACTCAACACTTCGGATGGCTGCGCAAAAACGGGCCGGCGGGGAATTTAACGCCAGACCAAGGCAACCACTGCACAGTCCTAAATCTTTTAACCCATGGTTTGAAGCTTTAACTTCGGCGCGTTTGCATTTGCCGCTTCATGCGCGTGCAGCGGGAAACCATTGTCGGCATAAAGTGCGCAAGTTCGCAAGTTCTCGTAAGATTGCACAGTCAGAGTTTACTCGGTAGCTTCTGCGCATGGCTGAATCGCCTCTGAAAATTTTGGCTGTCATTGGCAGCTTGAACAAGAATTCGGTCACGCGCGTTGTGATCCATCACGTGGCCAACGGCCTGCGGGCCGCCGGCTGCCAGGTCGATATTCTCGATCTGCTTCATGAACCCCTCGGGCTCTACAACCCGGATCAGGCTTACGACGCCGCGGAGTATCTGCCCCTGCAGATTCGGGTCGAGGCCGCGGACGTTTATGTGTTGGGAACGCCCGATTACCATGGAAGCATCAGCAGCGCGATGAAGAATTTTCTCGATCATTTCTGGCACGAATTTGCCGGGAAACTTTTTGGCACCGTCGTGGCCTCGCATGAAAAAGGCCTGACGGTGACTGATCAATTGCGGACCGTGGCTCGCCAATGTTACGCCTGGACGTTGCCTTACGGGGTTTCTTTCGTGGACAAAGAAGATGTGCGCGATGGCGAGATTGTGAGCGAGGCCTTGAAGAAACGTCTGACAATGTTCGAGCGGGATCTTCGGGTTTACGGACAATTGCTGGCCAATCAACGTTTGGCGGATTTGGCCGGAACGGATCCTGGATTCATGGCGCGCCATCGCAAATGATGGTTTGCAACCATTCCAACGTCTGATTGGTCGTAAAAACTCAACACAATCCATTATGAAATCCATTTTCACTCTCGCAGCTCTGGTCGGTCTGCTTATGGCCGCGCCCTTCAATCAAGCCCAAAACAAAGATGCCAAGCCCGCGGCGGCTTCTACGATCGTCAAAAACGTGGATATCAATGAAGCCGAGAAACTGGTCAAAGAGAAGAAGGTCACCGTGTTGGATATTCGCACCCCGAAAGAATTTGCGGCGGGGCATATTGCTGGAGCGACGAATATCAATTTCAACGATGCGGAGTTCGCCAGGAAACTGGAATCACTCGACAAATCAAAGTCCTATTTGGTGCACTGCGCCGCGGGCGGGAGGAGCGGCCGATCGCTCGAGGCATTCAGGAAACTCAATTTCCAAACGATTTATCACATGGATAAAGGTTTGGGCGCTTGGGAAAAGGCCGGCAAACCGCTCGAGAAATAATCATTGGGCAGGGAAGGGGAACCGGCAAAAGGAACTCTTCAATTCACCACATTTTGCGGGTGACCCTGTAAAAAGGCGCGCACGTTTGCCACCGCCGCATGCATCAAACGCAATCGCGCCGCACGCGTCGCCCACGCGATATGCGGCGTAATCAAACAATTCGGCGCGTCAAAAAGCGGATGATCCAAAGGAGGCGGTTCACTGCCGAGCACATCCAAAGCGGCTCCGGCAATTGTTCCGGACCGCAGCGCCTCGGCCAGCGCCGGTTCATCGACGAGCGGTCCGCGGCTCGTGTTGATCAAAAATGCCGTTGGTTTCATCCGGGCCAGCCGCTCGGCATTGACGAGGTGCCGTGTTTGTGGATTGAGCGGACAATGCAGACTGACGACGTCGCTCTTCCGAAAGAGGTCATCGAGACTGGTGAGTTCGACGAAATAAGGGCGTGCTTTCGGCGTGGGATTGAAGGCGAGCACCTTCATGCCGAAGGCGTGGGCGAGTTCGGCCACGGCCTGGCCAATTCGCCCGAGTCCAACCACGCCCAGTGTCAATCCCTCGAGTTCGATCAATGGATGATCCCAATAACACCAGTCGGCGGACCGGCTCCACCGTCCTTCGCGAACCGTCTGCGCGTGGTGCCCGACGTGAAGTGCCAATTCCAACAAAAGCGCCAGAGTCATCTGCGCGACCGATTTCGTGCCGTAAGCCGGGACATTTGTCACCGGTATTTGTTTCTGCCGGGCGGCGGCGGTATCGACGATATTGAACCCGGTGGCCAGCACGCCGATGTAGCGGAGTTGCGGTAATTGTTCGAGGTGTTCGCGAGTGATCGGAACTTTATTGGTCAGGAGGATGCCGGCTTCGGAAGCGCGGGGAATGATTTCATCCGGCGGTGTGCGCTCGTGGATTTCGCATGGGCCAAGCGATTCAAGTTCACTCCAGCTGAGGTCGCCTGGATTCAGGGTGTAGCCGTCCAGAACAACGATTTTCATGGTTCGGCCGGCTCAATACTTCGCCACCGCCTGTCCCTTGCCCAAACCGAGTGTTCGGACCACTTCGCCAGCTTTCGCCAACATGAGCCCGGCTTCGCTGGCTACGGCCACGAATTGAAATCCTTCCGCAATTCGACGCTGCGCCGCGGCCGCGTCCACGACATGAATTCCAGGCGCGATGCCGTATTTCTGCGCCGTCCTCTGAATGTGCTTCACGGCATCGACAAATTCCTTGTGGTCACTGTCGAAAACCGGTTTTTTGCCCATGGAATTGTGCAGGTCGTTTGGACCGATGAATACAACGTCGATGCCCGGAACGCTGAGGATATCGTCGGCTCTCTCGATGGCTTGGATGTGCTCGGCCATGACCACCACGAGAATCTCTTCATTGGCGCGGCTGTAATAAGTGGCGGCATCAGTTTCAAAAATGGCGCCGTGCAATTGCCCGCCAATGGACCGCTGGCCAATCGGAGCGTAACGCGCCGCTTCGACCACGGCTTCGGCTTCGGCGCGGCTGTTGACCATGGGCACCACGACCCCCCAAGCGCCATTGTCGAGGACGCGTTTGATATTCTCGGGGGTGTTCATCGGTACGCGCACGAGCGGAACGGTATTCGATCCGGCAATGATGGCAAAACTGGCGGCCGCGGTTTCGAGGGTGGTCGGCGTGTGTTCGAGTTCGACCGTCAGCCAATCGAATCCAACGCGGGCCATCAATTGGGCCGCGATGGGGTCGGGCAACGTGAGCCAGGTGCCCACGCTCGGTTCCCCGCGTTTCAGTTTGGCGCGAACAAAATTCGTCTTCATACCGGATCAACAGCAGCGATTGCAAAGTTATCGACAGAGAATCCGGATTCCATCCGCGGAAACAAGCAGAAAGGAGAGCCATTTCGTGAACCAGAGTGAATCATCGTGATCGAGGATGAGCGATGGAATGCGCGACTCACCCAATGCGCATGCGTGAATGCCTCACCTTAACCCGCGTCGGCGTGAGCCCGCAATCACGCCCGCGTTTTCCAGCGGAGCGCAGGGGAGTTGAACACGCCGCGATCCACCACAAAATGCGGTTGACAGCCATTCAGCCAATCCACAATCGCTTGAGCCGCGGTCAAACTGACGCGTTCACCCGTTTCGCGAGCGAACGAGGCCTGGTGAGGCGCAAGCAAAATGTTCGGCGCGGAACGCAACGGATGATCCGCCGCAAGCGGTTCCACAGTGAAGGCATCGACCGCAGCTCCGGCAATCCATCCCTGTTGCAAAGCCGTCACCAAAGCGTCTTCATCAACCAGAGCGCCGCGTGCGGCATTAATGAAATAAGCGCCGGGTTTCATCCGGCGGAATTGCGCTTCGCCGATCAGCTTGCGATTCTCGGGCGTGAGGGCGGCGTGCAGCGAAATAAAATCGCTTTCACCCAAGAGCTCGTCGAGCGACACAAATTCGATCCCGAGTTGTTTGGCTTCGGCAGCCGGGGCGACATCAAAGGCGAGCAAGCGCATGTTGAACCCTCGAGCGCGGCGTGCGACCGCCTGGCCGATGCGACCGCACCCGATC
>JBFMDG010000348.1:0-7799 GCA_040754135.1 Verrucomicrobiota bacterium | reverse complement strand
CCAGCACGAGCGGCTTGCAAGGCGAACCGGCTTTTCAAAAAATACTTTCCTGGAAAACAGGCAATTTCGAAATCCTTCCCCCGGATCCAAATCATCCGCGCACCATTGAAGGATCGTATCAAGGTTTGCTGCTCGAATCCGCCCAGGCCATCGACGAAGCGCAGGCACCCGCGGAAGAGCGGCCAGCCGGCGCCGGCGCGGGTCCACATGGGCCGGAAGCTTCCGCGCTCAAGCCGCTCGCTAAATTTGAAGGCGTGGAATTCGTTTTGACCACCGGCACCAAACAAAAACCTAAACCGGAATCGTGGGGTGTCGAAAATCCGGAACTGCTCGCGGATTTCACCTGGCAAACCGTGCAACGCTTCCGCGCTTTGGGCGAATCCTTGCAAGCGGGATTGCCCCAGAATATCGAGGGATTCGGATTGAACCAGCAGGTGGCGATGATCTCTCGCGATGAGTTGCATCTGTGCGTCGGCTTTCGGCGATCCGTCGCCCGCGAACAAGTCGGTGAAACCATGAAAAAAATCCTCAGCAAATGGGCCTCTTAAATTCTCTTTCCAGCCCCGCCGCTTCCAGCCTGGTTCGCTTGCCCTCCGGCAGTTTCACGATCGACCCGCAGGGCAGGGTGATTGCCTCCACACTGCCGCAAAGCTTTCCCGCCGCAAGGGTGCGTGACATTGGGCAGGCCTTCCTGCAAACTTTTCGCGCGGCCGAAACGGCCCATTTGCCCGTCAACGAACTCGTGGTGGAATACGCTGCGCTTAAGTTGACGGCCAAAGCTCTGCGCGGGGGAGCCATTATTTTTGTGGCGCCGCGGCTTTTGAAATGAGTCGATTTTTTTATGCGCAACAAGAAACTCGATCAGCTCATCATCCAGATGGAAAGCCATCTCGAGTGCTGGAAACAATTCAATCATTTCCTCAATCTGGCCCGCACGCGCAAATTCGATCCGGAAGATGAAAATCAGTTTCTCGAAGTCAAAAGCGTCCTCACTCAGGAACTCGAAATCATCCTTTCCTCGGTCGAATGCACCTCGCCGACGCGCGAGGAAATTCACGCCTTGATCAGCGCCGCTCCGTCCATTCGGTTTCTCAGTGAACTGAATGACGGTTCCTTGCGCGGCATCGAAAATCAGTGGCACAAGATTTACATCGCCTGGCAGTCCCTCCTCGGCCAGCTCAAGGTACAACAGCGCAAACTCGAATCGGAATCGTTTCTCGGATCGCTCTTCGGACGCGGCAAGTAATATCGCGTTCCGGCGCGTGCCTGATTTCCTTTCACAGTCTTCTTTTGCGCCGCTTTGCAAAAAACCGATCCATTTCCCTTTCCCGATCGTTTCAGGGGAATGAACAGATTCCCTGCAGTTGCAGTCTACTGACCTGACCGAGCGAAAGAACACAGTTGCGAAGAGCCACATTTCCCTGCGGCGAGGCGCGAGTGCCGGAGCGGATCGGCTGCGGTCCTTGACCATGTGAGCCACAAACTGCGTTTGACCTCATGGTCGGTTCCATCAGCTCAACATGAATCATGATCAACGGACGGTTTCCATCGAGTCGAGCTCCAGGTGTGAAGCGCGCGACCCGCAGCGAAGTCGTCCCGCGTTCAGAATTTCTGTGAGGCGGAACAGGCCAGTTGGTCGAATGAGCTTCGTGCAAAGGGCAAGCGAAACAAATCACGCGGTTCGGAGTTCAAGTTTGCGTCTCCGCGCAAGTTCATGACTGGAGATGCGCAGCGCGACGACCCGCAGCAGGCCGTCAAAGTTGCTCTGGTCAATGCCGGGAGAATTTGGTCTAGTTCATTTCGTCTGTTGCCCGGTCGGGCTTGCGTTCGCCTGAGTTGTCGGCCCGATTGCCAAATCTGATGAGAGTTGTACGGCACACCAACACGCCACCAAAGCCCGTTTGGTTCACGAGTATCTCGCTCGTGATCGCGGCCTTCCTTATCGCCGGCTGCTCCGCCAGGCATTACCGCAAATCCGCCGACAAAGAAGCCGCGCAAATTATCTCCGAGAAATCTCCCGCGGTCCCGAACATGGATCCGAATTTCACCATCGAGAGCGCGCAGTTTGTTCCGCTCGAAACTTTGCCGGTGAAGAATGAGCGCGAGGAATTCCTCGGCACGGAAGCCGAAACCGAAATCGGCGCGCGCATTCTCTCCTTGGAACACGCCCTGGAAATGGCCATCAAACGCAGTCGCGAATATCAAAACCAAAAGGAACTCGTTTACATCGCCGCACTGAATCTCAGCATTGCGCGCTGGAATTACACGCCCATCTTCACCAGCCCGAACAACAACCTGGTCGTGCAAAACCAGCCCAAGGATGTGGCGCGCGCCGTCGATGAACTCGCCGGCACTCAAACCTCTTTGCTCCAGCGCGACACCGCCGTCGTGCAACAGTACAACCTCAGCGGGCGCGGCGGCATCAACGGCCGGCTCCTCCTGCGCAGCGGCGCGCAATTGGTCAGCAGCTTCAATGTCGATTTCCTGAAATTTCTCAATGGGGACGCAAGCCTGTTCGCGCAATCCCGCATCAATGCCACCATCACCCAGCCGCTTTTGCGCGGGGCCGGTTACAAGGTGACGATGGAGAATCTGACCCAGTCCGAGCGCAACATGCTCTATGCCCTGCGCACCTTTACGCAATACCGCAAAGACTTCGCGGTGCGCGTGGCCCAATCTTATTACGGCATTTTGCAGTCGCGTGATGCCGTGCGAAACAATTACCGCGGCTATCAGAATTTCAAACAGAACGCCGAACGCGGCGAAGCCTTCGCCGAGGAAGGGCGCGTGCCTCAGGCGGAATTGGGCCAATTGCAACAGGCGGCTTTGAACGCGGAATCGATCTGGATCAATTCCATTCGCACTTACAAGCAGGACCTGGATCAATTTAAAATCCTGCTCGGACTTCCCACCGACACCCGCATCGTGCTCGACGATCGTGAACTCGAAGAGTTGCGCATTCTCCATCCGGAAATCCCGCCGGATCAGGCGGTGCAAATCGCCCTGACAACTCGCCTCGATTTGCAATCGGTTCGCGAGCAAACCGAAGATGCCGCCCGCAAGATCGACATCGCGGCCAACGCGCTCAAACCCGGCCTTGATTTGGTCGTGTCTGGAGATCTGCAAAGCAAGCCCGGACAAAACAATCCGCTCATTTATGAACTGGACCGGACCCGCGGCAGCGCCGGGGTCAATGTGGACCTGCCTCTCAGCCGCAAACGCCAGCGCAATGATTATCGCCTCTCCCTTCTCGATTATGAAAGAGCCGAACGCGAACGGGCCTTGCGCGAAGATCAAATTAAACTGCAAATCTATGACGGTTGGCGCACGCTCGACCAGGCGCGGCGGAATTTTGAACTGAGCGAACTCGGCGTCGCCCTCGCGCAGCGCCGCGTGGAAGAACAGGAACTCCGCGCCGAAATCGGCCGCGGCACGGCCCGCGATCTGGTCGAAGCGCAACGCGATTTGATTGACGCCCGCAACCAGCGCACGTCCGCACTGGTCGGGCACACCATCGCGCGCCTGCAGTTCTGGCGCGACATGGGCATTTTGTTTATCAAAGAAAACGGACAATGGGAGGAAGTTGCCGATGCCAAACGAAACTGATTCTGCACAAAGTTGGATGACACGACACGCCCGATGGAAAATTGCCGCGCTCGTCATTGTCGCCGCGCTCGCTCTGCTCTTCATCTTGAAATCCGGTGACAAGGAAACCAGCGCAAGCTCCTTCACCGTTCGCCGCGGCAACCTTCAGATCAATGTGCTCGAAGGCGGCAGCGTCGAAGCCCTCGAATTCCAGGAGGTCCGCTCCGAGGTCAAAGGATACCAGGGCGTCAAAATCCTCAGCATCGTCGAGGAAGGTTACCAGGTCACAGAGGAAGACGTGAAAAGCGGCAAGGTGCTGGTCGAACTCGATTCGTCCGAATTGCGGCAGCGCATCGTGACGCAGGACATCGATTACCAGGCCAAACGGGCGGCGCTGACCGAAGCGCAGCAGGCGTATGAGATTCAATTGACTCAAAATCTCAGCGACATCAAGGCGGCGGAACAAAAGGCCAAATTTGCTTTGCTCGATTTGGAAAAATACCTGGGCGATCAAGTGACGAAAGAGGTCATCGCCCTCGCCAAGTTGAAGCTGCCTCATCAAATCTCCGGATTGACCATGGCGGAATTCGATGCGCCGTCATCGCGATCTGCGCGTCCCGACCCGGCCATCACGAACACGGTCCTCAAGGTGGCTGAGCAAATCCGTGATGCCGTGCCCCTCGCCTCGCCGGAGTCTCCCGTGTTGGCCGGTGGAGTGGTCAACGCCAAGCCTATCGAAGTGGCCGGCAGCGTGCCATCGCGCCAGGCCACGCCCACGTCTTCGCCGCCTCCTTCGAATTCGGATCCGGGCGGCAATGAATCGGCCATGCGAGCGGATATCGCCGAGACCTTGAATCAGTTGAACAATCGAATTCAGATCGATTTTTCGAAATACGCCAAAGTGGAGTTGCTCGGGGATGGCGAAGCGCAACAGAAACTTCGCGAAGCCAAGGACAACCTGTTGCTCGCCGAAAAGGAACGCAGTTCCAGCGAATCGAAATTGGCCGGCACCGATCGATTATTTCAAAAGGGTTTTGTGACCAAGACCGAGTTGGAGACCGCACGGCTCGAGTTTGAGCAGGTCAATTTGAAAGTAAAAAAATCGGCCACGGCCCTCACTCTGTTCATCAAGTATGAGTTCATCAAAATGTCTGAGGAACTCCTCTCGAAATATGACGAGGCGTTGCGCCTGCTCGAACGCGCCCGCAAAGAAGCCGTATCCAAATTGGCTCAAGCCAAAGCCAAATTAATGTCCGCCGAAAGCCAGTTTCAAATCGTGGAGAAAAATCGTCGTGAACTCGAAGAGCAGGTCGAGAAATGCACCATTCGCGCGAAAAAGCCGGGCCTGGTCGTTTATGGCGGCAACAATACCGATGGCGTTTACTTCTACAGCGAGGAACGCATCCGCGAAGGCGCCCTCATCCGCGAACGGCAACCCATCATTACCATTCCCGACACGACGCACATGTCGGTCAAAGTCAAAATTCCCGAAGCCCACATCAAGAAAATCAAAAAGGGAATGCAAGCTCGCGTGCGGGTCGAGGCATTTCCGGATGAGAAACTGACCGGCGAAGTCACGAAAGTGGCGCCGTTGCCGGACGCGCAGAACCGCTGGATGAACCCCGACATGAAGGTTTACATGACGACCATCAAGATCGAGGGAACTCATTCCTGGCTGAAACCCGGCATGACCGCCAAAGTTGAAATCATGGTCAACGAGCTGCAGGATGCGATTTTTGTACCGATTCAAGCCGTCACTCCCCACAAGGGCGAGCAAGTCTGCTTTATCGTGAATGGCGGGAAACCGGAGCGTCGCGTGGTCGAAGTCGGTGAATTCAACGAGGAATTCATCGAGATCAAAAAAGGTTTGCGGGAAGGGGAAAAAGTTTTCCTGCGCGCGCCTGATGGAACCCGCGAAGAGGAATCTGAAAAAACTCCGGACACGCCGGCGCCCGCTCCGGAATCGGCGGCAGGAAAAACCGCCCGTCTTTAGGTTTATTTCGGATGGCCGCCGACGTCATAGTTCGTCTCGAAAATGTGCGCAAGACCTACCAAATGGGTTTGGTGCAGGTCGAAGCGTTGCGGGGAGTTTCGCTGGAAATTCAATCGGGGGATTACATCAGCATCATGGGACCTTCCGGCTGCGGAAAATCCACTTTGCTAAATCTGCTCGGCTGTTTGGATCGGCCCAGCAGCGGCCGATATTGCCTCGGCCATGCGGATGTTTCGACGCTCGATGACGACGCGCTTTCGGCGATTCGGGGTGCGCGGCTCGGGTTCATTTTTCAATCCTATAATTTGATTCAGCAGTTGACGGTGGTGGAGAACATCGAAGTGCCGCTCTATTATCAGGGCTGGCCCGAGGACGAAAGCCGGGCCGTCGCCATTGAACTGGCGCGGCGCGTTGGGCTCGGCGAACGGCTCGATCACAAACCGTTCGAACTTTCCGGCGGACAACAACAACGCGTCGCCATCGCTCGCGCCCTCGTCAACGATCCCCTTGTCATTCTGGCCGATGAAGCCACCGGCAATCTCGATTCCAGCTCGGGCGCGGAAATCCTCAACCTGCTCGACGACCTGAATCGCCAGGGCAAAACGCTCATCATGGTGACGCACGATCCCAATGTGGCCAGGCGCGCCAAAAGGGCCATTCGCCTGCGCGATGGCGAAGTGGAAAGCGACATTCGACAATGAAATATTGCCAACTCAAGGTTGTCCCACGCATCGGACTCGCCCCTTTGGCCGCGGACGAGCATTAAATTTGCATGGAAGCGCAGTTCTCCACGCCCAAACCGCGCCCGGCGCAACCCGGCGGATTTCCCCTGGGCATTACGCGTTTGAAGCGCACCGTGCGGCTCGGTTGGAAGAGTCTGTGGCTGCACAAACTGCGCTCATTGCTCACCGTTCTCGGCATCGTCTTCGGCGTCTGCTCGGTCATCGCCATGCTCGCCATCGGAGAAGGCGCGAGCCATGAAGCGCAGGAACAAATCAAAAGTCTCGGCAGCCAGAACATCATCATCCGCAGCGTCAAACCTCCCGAAGAACAAAAAGTCTCGAACAATCAGCAAAGCTACGTTCTCGCCTACGGACTCCAATACACCGACATCAACCGCATCAAAGCCACCATTCCCGGTGTGACCGTGGTGGTTCCCGGCCGCATCATGCGCGAATATGTCTGGAACATCTATTATCGCGTCGATACCGAAGTCGTCGGCACCGTCCCGTGGTATCCGGAAATGCGAAATCATCGCGTCGCCGACGGAAGGTTTTTCACCGATCGTGAAATGGAGGAGAATCAGAACGTCTGCGTGATTGGCGCGGAAATGGTTCAAAAGCTTTTCCCGATTCAATCTCCGATTGGCGCCCAGGTTCGCGTCGGCACTGCGTACTATCGAGTCGTTGGCGTCATGGAAGCGCGCGCGCCCCAGGCCGAGTTGGGGGAATCGAGCAACAGCGCCGTCGTCAACCGCATGTTCATTCCTTTGACGACGGCCCGGACGCGCTACGGCGAAATTCTGATGCGCCGGCGCAGCGGCAGTTTCGAGTCGGAACGGGTGCAACTGCACGAAATCACCGTCAAAGTTGCACGCATGGAGCAGGTGCAAGAGGTCGCTTCCAGCATCGAACAGCTCCTCAAACGCACTCACAAGAAGAAAGACTACGACATCGTCGTTCCGCTTGAATTGTTAAAACGCGCCGAGCGGACGAAAAAAATCTTCAGCATCGTGCTCGGTTCCATAGCCGCCATTTCGCTCCTCGTCGGCGGCATCGGCATCATGAATATCATGCTCGCGAGCGTGACCGAGCGGACGCGCGAGATTGGGATTCGCCGCGCGCTCGGGGCCAAGCGCCGCGACATCATCATTCAGTTTCTCATCGAAACGGTCATGTTAAGCGCGGCGGGCGGCCTGTTGGGCGTGTTGCTTGGATTATCGATTCCCTACCTGGTAACCTATTTTTCGAAAATGGTGACGATCGTGACATTTTGGTCGCCTATGATTGCATTCACGATCTCCGGCATGGTTGGGATTGTCTTTGGCATCTATCCCGCCATGCGCGCCGCGAACATGGATCCCGTGGAAGCCCTCCGCCACGAGTGATTCCCCACTCTTCAACCCTTCAACTCTTCCACTCTTCAACTCTTCAACTCTTCAACTCTTCAACTCTTCAACTCTTCAACCCTTCAACTCTTCAACCCTTCAACAGTTCCACTC
>JBFMDG010000347.1:0-7799 GCA_040754135.1 Verrucomicrobiota bacterium | reverse complement strand
CAGCGCGGGTCTTTGACCCGCAGCAGCTTCGCAGGGCCCAAACGCATCGGATGAATGCTGGAGCGTTTTGAATGCAGGCTCGCGCTACGGTTTGTAAAGCCGCGCTCCGGAGCGCGGGTCTTTGACCCGCAGCTGCTTCGCAGGGCCCGGACGCATCGGATGAATGCTAAAGCGTTTTGAATGCAGGCTCGCGCTGCGGCTTGCAAAGCCGCGCTCCTAAAAACAGTGACGTCTCAGAGTGCGCCGAAGCGCCGGTGACGGCGGGTGTACTCTTCGAGGGCTTCAAAAAACTGGGCGCGCCGGAAATCAGGCCAAAGCGTTGGAGTGACCACGAATTCGGCGTAAGAGATTTGCCAGAGGAGAAAGTTGCTGACGCGCATTTCACCACTGGTCCGGATGAGCAGATCGGGATCGGGATAATGCCGGGTGTAGAGATGATCGGAGACGACTTTTTCGTCGATTTCAGCGGGATCGATAATGCCCTTTTTGGCTTTGGCGGCGATATCGCGAATGGCCTCGATAATTTCGGTGCGGCCGCCGTAGCTGAGGGCGAGAATGAGGGTCAATCCATTGTTATGTTCGAGTGCGGCTTTGGTTTTCGCGAGTTGCTCCTGCACGAATTCCGGCAGGCGATAAATCTGGCCGACCACCTCCAATCGAACGTTGTTCCGGTTGAGCTCGCCGATTTCGGATTTCAGGAAGCGCGCGAGGTATTTCATGAGCGTGTCCACCTCGTCTTTTGGCCGGTTCCAATTCTCAACGGAGAAGGCGTAAAGCGTGAGATATTTGATTCCCACTTCGCCGGCGGTGCGGACTACTGCTCGCACCGATTCGACACCATTTCTGTGTCCTTCCACGCGTGGCAACCGCCGCTGCCTGGCCCAGCGCCCGTTGCCATCCATGATGATGGCGACATGCACGGGGAGATTGGCTTTGGCCTGTTCGCTCAGTTGCACTGTGGCGGCACTCATTTCAATCGGAATCGAGGTTGACGCTGTGTTTCCAGACTTCGGAGACCGAGTTTTCGTTCAAACGCGTGCCGCATCTCGCGAGCTTTTTCGCGCTGCGCCTCGGTTGTTCCCGGATTTTCACTGATCGATTCGAGGAGGGTCAACGCATCGCGGAGTTGCTTGCGTTGCTCGTAGATGGCCACGAGCAGCATGAGGCCTTCATAGTTGGCCGGTTCCTTGGCCAGCTCCAGCCGTGTCAATCGTTCCGCCTCCGCCCAATCCTCATCGCGAAACGCACTGCGCGCAAAAGTGAAGCTCGGCCGGAAACCGCGCGTGCCTGAGTAACGGTAGATCGGGACGCTCAACATTCGGGCGATAAACCAGGCCATGTTGTGGCGCCAAAGAAAACCCAAACTGACCAGAGCCATAATGGTGACAAAGCCCGATTCAGCCGCGAGCGGTTTGTCTGCGAACCAGATCACCCAGCCGATCAGCGGAGCGCTGACCGCGATTTTCGTCCAGCGCGTGGGCCGCAAGTCGGGCGGATGGCTGAGCGCAAGCAACAGGAGCAATGCAATCGATCCGGCAGCAATTTGCCACGGAGCATTCATTGCTCATTCGCGCCTTCAAAGAAAAATGGTTTGCTCACGCGCCGGCCCGATGCTCGCGATGGTGAGTTTGGCGCCGGTCAGCTCGGCAATGGCTTTGAGATAGTTGCGCGTCTTGAGGGGCAGATCCTTCCACTGGCGCGCTTGATGAGTCGGCGTTTTCCAACCAGGGAATTCGGCATAAACCGGCTCGCATTTGCAGAGGATTTCAATGTCGTTGGGAATGAAATCAAACTTTTCCGATCCACAACGGTAAGCAATGCAGACCTTGATCGTGTCGAGCGTGTCCAGCCCGTCGATGTTGGTGATGGCGAGTTCGTCGATGCCATTGACCATGGCGGCATGCCGTGTGGCTACTGCGTCAAACCAGCCACAGCGCCGCGCCCGTCCGGTCGTAGCGCCAAACTCTCGGCCCATGGCATGGAGCATGTCCGCAATCTCCGCATTTTCCGTCGGCAACGGGCCTTCGCCCACGCGCGTGGTGTAAGCTTTCATCACGCCGACCACACGGTCCATGCGGTTTGGCGGCACGCCAGAACCGGTGCAAGCGCCGCCGGCCGTCGTGTTCGAGGAAGTGACGAAGGGATAGGTGCCATGGTCGATGTCCAGAAACGTGCCTTGAGCGCCTTCGAATAAAATATTTTCACCGCGCGCCGCGGCCTGGTGAAGCAACACCACTGTGTTCGTCACGAAAGGCCGGAGGCGATCTCCCGCTTCGCGATAAGCCGCGTGCACTTTCTTGAATGAAAGTGGCTTGGCGCCGAAAGCTTTCAGGATCTCGTTGTTCTCTTTGATTTTGGCGCGAAGCATCAACTCGAACCGGGCCGGGTTGACCAGGTCGATGAGCCGCAAACCGGTCCGCGCGGCCTTATCGCCGTAAGCCGGACCGATGCCCCGCTTGGTTGTGCCGATCTTGTTTTTGCCTTTAAGAATCTCGCGCTGCGCGTCCAGCTCACGATGATACGGAAAAACCAAATGGGCGGTCTCGCTCACGAAAAGGTTGCCGTTGACCTTGATGCCGAGCTTGAGGAGGCCGTCGATTTCCTCGACGAGACTGATGGGATCGACGACCACGCCGTTGCCAATGACGCATCGCTTGCGATCCCGCAAAATACCGGAAGGCACGAGGTGCAGAACGTATTTTTTCTCGCCAATAAACACGGTATGGCCGGCGTTATTGCCGCCTTGCGTCCGCACCACCACGTCCGCGTCTTCGGTGAGGACATCGATGATTTTGCCTTTGCCTTCGTCGCCCCATTGGGCGCCGACTAGAATAGTATTCGCCATAGACAGTTTTGCCGCGCCGACATGAAAAAGCCCCGAAACGTAAATCGTCGGGGCGCGCGCTCGCTATTTACGGCGAGAAGGTAAGGAGCGCTCGGGCCACTGTCAACGCTCGATTCCTCGTTCGGCGCCTCGTGCGATTGCTCGCGTGTCGTAAACCAGTGAACCGATCGCTTGAATGATACGTGAACGGACCGTTCCTGGCGTTTGCTTGGGAAACAGCGCCGCGCTGTGAAGCGAACAGCAAAAGAACGCGGATTGGTGGCGGATTGTTCTTTCCCATTGCCAAGGGCCGGGCTGCTCGCTATTCGAGTGCGATGCATTCCCGAGCGCGAGTGGTTATCATTGGCAGTGGCATTGCCGGCTCCAGCATTGCGTATCACCTCACCGAACTCGGCTGGCGCGATGTGCTGGTGCTGGAACAAGGCGGCCTGATCAGCGGCACGACTTCGCATCCGCCCGGGCTTGTCGGCCAGATGCGCGCCTCGCCCACCCTCGTGAAATTGCTGATGTATAGCGTCTCGCTTTACGACAAGCTGCGCGTCCATGGAGAACGCGGTTACTGGCCGGTCGGCAGTTTGCGCCTGGCTTCTTCCAAAGAACGTCTCGACGAATCCAAACGTCTGCTCGCATTGGCCAAAAGCGCCGGGTTGCCCGCCGAAATGATTGGTCCAGCCGAAGCCCGAAAACTCTTTCCACTCATGACCACTGATGGCGTGGAGGGCGCCTTGTACTTTCCCACCGATGGTTCTGCGCGCGCCTCCATTCTCGCCCAAGCCCTCGCGGATGGGGCGCGCGAACGGGGCGCATCGTTTGTTTCGCAGTCGCGCGTGATCGGATTCGGCATCGAACGCGGATACATCAAAGCCGTTCAGACCCAGCACGGCCCGATTGAAGCGGAGCATGTGGTTCTCGCTTCCGGCATCTGGTCGCCGCGACTCGGGCGGCTGGCGGGCGTTTCCATTCCGTTAACGCCGATGCAGCATCAATATGCCGTGACCGAACCGCTGGCGGAGCTGGCCGATCACACTGTGATCAACCTGCGCGATCCCGACCTGCTCGTTTATTTGCGTCAGGATGGGCAAAGCATTTCGATGGGAGGTTATGAGCATACGCCGAAATGGTTCGAGGTGGATGCAATCCCGGATTCGGAGAATCCCACCGTGCGACCTTTCGATCAGGCGCGTTATGACCGTTTGCTCGAACTTGGTTGCAAACGGCTGCCCGTGCTGCGAAGCGTGAAATTTCAAAAACAAATCAACGGACTCGAATCGTTCACGCCCGATGGCGAGTTCATTCTGGGCGAAACGGCCGAGGTGCGCGGGCTGTGGGTGGCGTGCGGGTTTTGCGCGCATGGTGTTTCCGGCGGTGGCGGAGTGGGCAAAGCCATGGCCGAATGGATTGTGAACGGCGAACCGACACTCGATATGTGGCACATGGACGTGCGCCGTTTCGGGCCGCACACGGCCAGCCGCCGTTATGTGCGCGAACGCGCCAGCGAGATTTATCGGCGCTATTACAGCATCAATATCCCCGGACAGGAAAAGAGCAGCGCGCGCGAATTGCGGCTCAGCCCTGTGTACCATCGATTAAAAGAGCTCGGCGCCGTGTTTGGCGAAAAGAACGGTTGGGAACGTCCGAATTGGTTCGAATCGAACGCCACCCCAGCCGAGGCGGAACGCTGGCTCAGACCTCGAGGCTGGCCTGGCATCCTTTGGTCCCCGGCCATTGGCGCCGAACATATCGGCACACGCGAGCGCGTGGGTTTGTTCGATGAGACGTCGTTCAGCAAAATCGAAGTGTCGGGACCGGGAGCGCTCAAGTTCTTGCAAGGCATCGCCGCCAACCAGATGGACAAGCCGGTCGGATCGGTCACCTACACGCAAATGTTGAATCAACGCGGCGGCATCGAATGCGATCTGACCGTCACGCGCGTGGCCGGGGACACTTTCCGCATCATCACGGGCACGGCGTTCGGGCCGCATGACCTGGCGTGGATTCGCCGGCATTTGCCTGAAGATGGTTCCGTGCAGGCGCGTGACGTGACTTCGGGTTGGTGCTGTCTCGGAGTTTGGGGCCCGCGAGCGCGCGAACTCATGACGGCCGTGAGTGAGAATGATTTTTCCAACTCAGCTTTTCCGTATCTCACCGCGCAAAATGTGCTCGTCGGCGAAATTCCGGTTCTGGCCGTGCGCGTCACGTATGTGGGTGAACTCGGCTGGGAACTGTACTGTCCGATGGAATCCGGCCAGAAATTATGGACCACGCTTTGGGAAGCAGGCCAGCCGCTCGGAGCAGTCGCTGCCGGATACAAGGCCATCGATTCGTTGCGGCTCGAGAAAGGGTATCGCTACTGGAGCGCAGAGATCTCGCCGGAACATCATCCGTTTGAAGCCGGCCTGGGGTTCGCCGTGAAAATGAACAAGGGCGATTTCATCGGCCGTGCGGCCTTGGAACGCTTGAAAGCGCAGGCGCCGCTGCGAAAACTTTGTTGTCTGACACTCGATGATGCCAGGGTAGTGGCCATGGGCGGAGAACCAGTGATCGCGAACGGCAACGTTGTGGGCCGTGTCACGAGCGGCGGTTTTGGGTATTCCATCGGGAAAAGCATTGCCTACTCGTATCTGCCGGTGAGTTTGGCGCAACCCGGCATGCGTCTTGAAATGGAATGGTTCGCCGAATCCATCGGGGCAACCGTCGCGAGCGAGCCGCTTTACGATCCCAAGCATGAAAAAATCAAGTGCTGATTGGTCTGCAAAGTTTGTCGGCGCGGCCGGGTCAAGGCTCCTCTTGCGCACGGCAACGCGCCTGAAATTGGCTATGGGGAAACTCGTTGCGAATTGTGGCTGGTTGGGTCAAAGCAAACTCGCGGAGTCCTCGTCAAGCAGCAGCATGGCATGAGCCTGACGCCGGAGAATTGAAGCGGGACAAGTTGTCGAGATCGGACCGAGCAGCGCATTTTTCACGGCCTCGGCTTTTCGCGTTTCGGGAGAAATGCAAATCATCTTTCGCGCGGAACAAAGTGCAGGAATGGACAGTGTGAAAGCGTAGGGCGGCACGGATTCCAGATTTGGAAAGTGTTTCTCCTTTACCTGCTGCATTTTGCAGGCGTCATCCAGCTTCACGAGTTTGACCAGATGCGGATCTTCGAAGTTCGCCACCGGAGGATCGTTAAATGCGAGGTGGCCATTTTCACCGATGCCAAGGCAGCAGAGATCGATGGGTTGCGCCTTGAGAAGGTTCGCGTAACGCTGGCATTCATCCAGCGGAAGCAATGCGTCGCCTTCCAGATAATGAAACGCCCGGGGTTTCACGAGCGATTCGACACGCTCGCGCATGTAGCGTCGGAAACTGGCTGGATGATCGGCGCTGATTCCGAGGTATTCATCCATGTGAAAGACTGTGATTCGCGACCAATCGACGCCGGGCAAGGCGATGAGTTGTTTCAGAAAAGCAATTTGGGAGTTGCCCGTGGCCAGAATGACAGCAGCCGCGCCTTGACGACCAAGGACGTCCAGCAGGTATTCGTGCACCATTTGCGCGGCATCAAGCGCCAGATCGGCTTGCCCGGCGTAAACGCGGACCGGCAAGGCATCCGCTTGAAATTCGTTTCGAGGAACAACGGTCGCCATGGATCTATTCTGCATTTCAAAGTTTGTTTTTCAAAGCCGACCACGCTACATATCGCCCGCAGCCGATGCAAGCACCGACCCACCAGAAATCGTCCTCCCGCAAAAGAACTGAGGCTGCCGCGAATGCGGGCGAAGTCGTCGCCCGGGATTATCGTTCGGGGAGAGTCCTTCAAGTGCGGTGGGTGGATGGCCGCATCGAAAGCGTGCGCCCTGTTCACCACCGGCCGCGGATCGAGCAATGGATCGCGCCAGGTTTGGCTGATCTTCAGATTAATGGCTATGCCGGCGTTGATTTCCAACAGGACCACCTCACTTTGGAACAACTGGAGTTGGCTGTGGAAAGCTTGGCCCGGGATGGATGCACGCGATTTTTCGCGACTCTGATCACGGATGACTGGACCAGGATGATGGCGCGGTTGACCCGCCTTCGCGAATTGCGCGCACGGTCCGCCGCGTTGCGCCACGCCATCGCCGGGTGGCATATCGAGGGCCCCTTCCTTTCGAGCGAACCCGGCTTCTGCGGCGCGCACGATCCGCAGTTCATGATCGATCCAAGGCCCGAGCACCTTCGCGAATTGCGCAGAATTGTTGGCGATGATCCGTTGTTATTGACGTTTGCCCCGGAACGCGCGGGCGCTCTGCAGACTATTCAGCGGGCGGCCAAAATGGGAATCGTGGTGAGCCTGGGACATACGGATGCTTCGCGTGAACTTCTGGCGCGAGCGGTTGAAGCCGGCGCGAGCGGCTTCACGCATTTGGGCAACGGATGTCCGAAACTGCTCGATCGTCATGACAATATTCTTTGGCGCGTGTTTGAAACGAAAGGGCTGACTGTGAGCCTCATTCCCGATGAGATCCACGTTTCGCCGGCGCTCTTTCGAATCGCCTTTCGCCAGCTCACCGCTGGCCGGATTTATTTCACGACCGATGCCATGGCCGCGGCCGGAGCACCGCCGGGCGAGTATTCGCTGGGACGCAAACGCCTTCGCGTCGGTCCTGATCAGATCGTGCGCGAGCCGGGAAAGACGAACTTTGCCGGATCGGCGCTGGCGCCCATCGACGGGGTCATTCGGGCGGCTCGAATGCTCGATGTCCGTTGGCAGGATGTCTGGGATCACTTTTGTCGGCATCCGCTTGAATTGGTTCGGCTGCCGTCGCCTCTGCGGAAAGGGCAACCGGCGGATTTTTGTTTGATCCGCGAAGATTCCATTGCGCTGGCCGTAGAAATGATTGTCAGCGGGCAACCACGCCACACCACGACCTGGCCCATGCGCAAAAATTGAAGGGAATGCCATCCAGAACGAGGCGTCAGCCGCGCGAGGATT
>JBFMDG010000346.1:0-7804 GCA_040754135.1 Verrucomicrobiota bacterium | reverse complement strand
TGTAAACAGGCCCTCGAACCAATTCGAAAACAACCAGAGCACGAGAATAGTGACGCGCGGGACCAGCAACGCGAAAAGAATAATCAACAACGGCATACAACCTCCATTCGGGATCAACCTAACCGCACCCACCTCGGCTCGCAATCCAACCGTGCCAACGGTGCCGTGGCGCAGCCCCGCTGCGAATCCGCAGCAGCCGTTAAACAAGCCAAGGGCTTCGCAATGCGCCGGACCGCGGCTTCATAAGCCGCAGCCTGAAGTCTGGACGTTTTGCGATCACACCTTTGTCCAAAACTTCGTCCCAAACTTTGTCGATCGAAATTCTTGCCGACAAAGTTTGCGACAAGGTTTGCGACGAAGGAAAGTCGCAGGATGAAAGGGCCGATTATTTTGGAGAAATCGCTTACCTTTTCGGCTGTTGCATGATCAGGATGTTCGCGACCCAGCCGGAGGCGATTGCACCGATGAAGAAGACGCTGATTAGCCCGCCCAGAATTGGACCGAATTCTTTCGGCAACGATCCGCGCAAATTCTCGAAGAAAAGCAGGCCGATGACAATGCCACCCGCCACTGCCATCAGCCCGGTGTAACCCGCCATGGCCGCTCGCGGCCAGCCTTCCTGACATCGGAACACGCCAGCCATCGGGATGATGAGAAGTCCAAAAACCAGGGCCGCGACCATGAATGGCGATTTCACCCCCTGCCAAATACCAACCGCGAGCGACCCCAACGCCATGATCATGCACGCGCCAACCCAATTCGAGGCGATCAATTGCGTTCGCGAAAGCGCCAGCCGCCCAAATCGGTTCAATCGCAAAACCAAATTGAACAGAGGATCGGCTGTCCATGTGAGCACCACGAAAATCAGATAAATGATCCGGAATGGCCAAAGCCAGGGAGCGAGCGCCGGATTGTGATCGGACATGCTGCTCAAGGCGCGATTGGCCAAATATCCGCCGATGATCACGCCCCATTGCACATTGGGCGGCAGTTTGGCCATCCAAAGAAAATAACGCAGCAACAGCGAATAGATGAAGTAACGCGCCTTGAGCGCCTCAACGATCCCCTGACGCGCCCACTCATTCTCCGGATCGAGCCGCAACGCTTCGCGGAAATGTTCGAGCGCTTTGTCCGGCTCTCCCTTCTCGAGCCAGGTCCAACCCTGATTGGCGTGCGTGATCGAGTTTTCCGGATTTTTCGCCAAAGCGGCCTCGATCGATTGGCCGGCCTCCTGTTTGCGCCCCAGCTTTACAAGCGCCATCGCGCGCAAGTTGGTGCAACCGATGTGCTCCCCATCAATTTGCAATCCGCGCTCCGCCGCTTCCAGCGCCTCCTGCCAGCGCGATTGCTGAAATCGAATCTGCGCAAGCATCGCCTGAAAATCGGGATCCGACGGATCGAGCCGGATCGCTTCGAAAATGGCGCGATTGGCCTCATCGAGATAATTCCGGTCGAACCAGACCGAGGCGAGAGCGTAATGGGTGAATGGCAAATCTGGCGCTTCGTGCACGCCCTGCTGGGCTTCTTGCGTCGCCTCATTCCATTGCTTGCGTTGAGCCAGACAAAGGGCCAGAAGCGCATGAGCAAATCCATCATGAGGATCGGCGGCCAAAGACTGGCGGATTTCGGCTTCGGCCATTTCGAAGCGCGATTGTTCGTAAAGCAGCAGGCCTCGTTGCAAATGCTCGTTCATTTGAGTTTCAAATAATCGAGGATGTCGTCGTAAATCCCGCCTTGATTCGAATAGAGCGCATAATTGCGGGCCGTCGCGAACCACTCCTTTGTCGTCGCTTTCACGCTCGCGGCGGCCGACAAAAGATCACGGGAGGTGAGTGGTTTAGGAACGCCTTCCTTCAAGGCAGCGCGCAATTTTTCCTCGATGGCCAAATCCACAATGGCTTTGAGGTCGGCGCCGGAGAAGTTTTCCGCCTTTTTCGCGAGGGTTTCGAAATCGATTGCTTCTACCGGCTTGCCGCGGCATTGCAGGCGCAAAATGGCTGCGCGCGCAGCAGCGTCAGGAGGCGGCACAAAAAGAATGCGATCAAACCGGCCGGGCCGTCGAAAAGCCGAATCCAAATGCCATGGCGCATTCGTCGCCGCCAGAATGAGCACGCCGTCATTTACCGATTTGATGCCATCGAGCTCGGAAAGAAACTGGTTGATCAACTGGCGTCCGGCATGGTGCCGCAAATCACTGCGGCTGGCGCCGAGAGCGTCCACCTCGTCGAAAAAGAGCACACAAGGTTTATTGCGGCGCGCCTGTTCGAAGAGCTCGTGCAAATTGCGTTCGCTCTGGCCGATCCACATGTCGAGCACATCGTTAATCCCCACCGCAATGAAAGCGGCTTTGATCTCTCCGGCCGTGGCGCGAGCCAGATAGGTTTTTCCGCAACCAGGCGGGCCATACATGAGAATGCCGCCGCCGATCGGCTTGCCATAGGCGCGATACATTTCCGGATGCGTCAGCGGATAAATGATCTTCAGCCGGATTTCCTCTTTTAATTTGTCCATGCCGCCCACGTCCTGAAACGTGATGGCCGGACGTTCGATCGGCGCATCGAAAGGCGTATCATCCTCCTGCCACGCCGTGCGCATTTTGCCTTCGACAATCTCGCTTTCGCACTCGTCTTCCTCGGGTTCGATGCCGAGACGATTGGCGAGGTCAAGGTCAGCCGCGGCGGGATCGACTTCGATTCCTTTCTTGTATTCCATGACCGCCTGCCGCACGTCGCCGGTTCGAAACAACATTTGGGCGTAGAGCACGTGGGCTTTGCCCGGCGCATCCGGCTTCTTCACGAGATCTTCGAGGACCACGATGGCATGGCTGTTTTTGCCTTGTTGATAAAAAGCCCGGGCCAGCCCGAACTTCAGTCTGACATTTTCCGGCGCCAGGGTCAGCGCATGACGAAATTCCTGTTCGGCTTCGTCCGCGCGGCCATGCGTCAACAGAGTTTCAGCGAGGTGTTGTCGCAAAGGAATGTTGTTGGGGGAGACTCTCAGCGCTTCGCGAATGCCTTGCACTGCGTCGTCCGGGGGAAACGCGCCTTCCGATGATTCGGCCATGCGACAAGGAGACTGAAAGAACGGAATCTGGTCAAGCGCACAGAGGAAAATCGTCACGAACCCATGGAAATCGAAATCGCTTTGACCCCTTCATTTCCCATGGCAAACGGTCGTTGAAACGAAACCGGCAGACCGGTCCCTGCCCGGCGTTTTTCAAATGAACCAGGTTGCCGATGCAACGCGGGAGAAAGCATCGCCCCCCGTGCCGGTGAAAAGCGCCAAGGTTTGAGCTTCCGCTCGGAAAGAACAACTGCTAGAAACCCGCGCATGTCTTCCCAATCGGCAATTGGTTTTCTTGGTGCAGGCAAAATGGCCTCGGCCTTGGCCAAAGGCTTTGTCCAGGCGCAATTGACCAGCCCCGATCAACTGCTCGCCAGTGATCCCGTCGAAGCGGCGCGAAATGCTTTTTCCAAAACCAGCGGCGGTCGCGGCACCCAGAGCAATCTGGAAGTGGCGGCGTTTGCCGAAACCTTGATCCTCGCGGTCAAACCGGATCAGGTCGATGAAGTCCTCACTGAAATTCGTCCCCGGTTCACTGATCGCCATCTGTTGATTTCCATCGCTGCCGGAGTGCCCATCTCCAGACTCGAAGGCGGATTGAACCCAGGAGCGCGCGTCATTCGTGTCATGCCCAATACTCCAGCGCTGGTCGGCGCGTCAGCCAGCGCTTTCGCGCTCGGTCACGCATGCCGCCCCGAAGATGGTTCGTTGGCGCAGAAACTTTTCGCGGCCGTCGGCGTGGCCTATCAAGTCAAAGAAAGCTTGCTCGACGCGGTCACCGGACTGAGTGGCAGCGGACCCGCCTACGTTTATTTGGTCATTGAAGCGCTCAGCGATGGCGGTGTCGCGGCCGGCTTGCCCCGCGAAGTGGCGACGAACCTCGCGGCGCAAACCGTCCTTGGGGCTGCCCGCATGGTGCTTGAAACAAAACTGCACCCCGGCGTGTTGAAGGACATGGTGACGAGCCCGGGTGGCACCACCATTGAAGGCATTCACGAACTGGAACGCGGCCAACTGCGGGGAACACTCATTAGCGCCGTGCGCGCTGCGGCTGAGAAATCGGCGCGATTAGGCAAAGCAAAGTAAGTCCTGCACCGATGTCCATTCCTTCTCCAACGGAGCGCCAGGCGAAAATTCTTTGGGCCTCGCTGACGGCGCTGGCGGTGGCCGTGCTGCTCGGGTTGATTGGATTTCTCGTGTGGGGTTTCGGATGGGTTTTGAACCGCTTGTCACCGGTGCTGATGCCATTGGCGATCGCTGGCGTGATTGCCTATTTGCTCGATCCACTGGTGGACCTGATCGAAGGGCGCGGTTTGCCGCGGGCGCGCGCGATTTTGACGGTGTTTGGTCTGGCGCTGATTGTGGTGCTGTTGATTACGGCAAGTGTGCTGCCGCAGGTCATTCGGGAGACTCGCGAACTGACCCAGCGCATTCCCGCCTATGCCGCGCGACTCCAAGTTAAGATTGAAGATTGGATTGCACATCCGCCGGCCCCTTTGCGTGAATGGCTCCCCTGGCGAACTGAACCGCAAAAGACCAACACGGTGGTTTCAACGAATTTGCCGTCCACCAATGGCCCCACCGCCACGCCAGCGCCAGCAGCAACACCATCCCCGCAGGCTTTGGATCGCGACACGGTGCAGGCCGCTGCGGCTAAAGCGGCGTCATTGGTGCCGAAGATTGGCCGTTGGCTGCTCGACCAGGTGGCGCGCGTGGCGTCGTGGTTTGGGATTTTGGCGGGGCTGGCATTGATTCCGGTTTACGCCTTTTATTTTCTGCTCGAAAAGCGCGGCATCCAGCGCAAGTGGACTGATTATTTGCCGGTGCAGAATTCCAAATTTAAGGACGAGCTCGTGTTTGTACTCACCTCGATCAATGATTACCTGATCGTTTTCTTCCGCAGCCAGGTGCTGGTGGCGATCTGTGATGGCGTGCTCTACACCATTGGTTTTTTCGCGATTGGACTCAACTACGCGTTCCTGCTTGGAGTCATTGCCACCGTGCTGACGATCATTCCATTTTTGGGAGCGATCGTGACGTGTGTGGCGGCGTTGATTTTGGCGTTTGTGCAATTCGGCGATTGGCTGCATCCCATGCTCGTGCTGGTGGTGTTTGGCATTGTGCAAACGCTGGAAGGACTCGTCATCGCGCCAAAGATCATGGGCGACCGCGTCGGCTTGCATCCGTTGACGATCATCATTGCGGTGATGGTCGGGACGACGTTGATGGGCGGAATCATTGGGGGCATTTTGGCGATTCCGCTGACGGCGGCGTTGCGCGTGGTGATGTTCCGTTACATTTGGAAGAAGCCGGCCGAGTCGAATCTGATTCTGCCTGGCACCTGATCCCCCCCTCCTGAAGAGTTAGCGATATATCATCGGCAAAACCCTTGCCGAGTTCGGGTCGATTCTGAAAGGAGTTTCCAGATTTTCCTCTGCGTTAAAAACGCGTGTTGCCGGATGGGAAAAACGTGCGGACCCCCAATTGAAGGGAACGCGGCAGCATTTAAGTTGAGTGCAGGAGGTTTGAAATATGAGAACACAAACTGCATTCAAGAAAATCACCATCCTGTCGCTATTCGGCGCCGCCTTGTTAACGGGCTGCGCGACCGCACCTGGTCCGGAAGGCGGAATTGCGGCGGGTCCGGTGAGTGTATTGTCCTTCAGTCCGGTGACTGATCCAGTGGAAATGGTGAAATGGTCCAGAACGTTTCCGGGTATTCGATCGATTGAATCCTATACGATGATCGTGCCGGTGGCGGTTGAGACGTCGCCGACCGAGTTGCCGACGTTCAGCGAAGCGTTGCCGCCCGGCGCCGTGTTCGTGGAAGCCGCGGGTGGCGAGACGCGCACCTATCGTGTGATTCGTCACGCGCCGCATCAACGGTAATCGCAATCCTTTGGGAAAAGGGGGTGACCCTCAGGGAAGAGGGTCGAGGGCTTGAAACTGGCAGGCATTTTTGCCTGCCAGTTTTTTTGTACTTGCAGCTTTGAAGCGCAGTCGAAGGGCAGCGGCAAGATGTTCGCTGTTGCGCCACCGATAGAAGTGCAGCGCGTGCGGAACCTCAGGGAGCATTGTCCATGGCGTTTTTCCGGGTCCGAATGGGATTTGACAACCCTGGCCAGAATTGGGAGAACCGCTGACGTACGCGTGAATGTTCGAGACTATCGACTGTCGTGAAGCGCAGCAGTCCCAACCCAAAGGATGACCCATGACCTTCTCTGAGCTTCAGAATGAAACGGGGCGCCGAGGGCTTGCCGTGGACCGTTCCCTTTTGTTTAAACCACCGATCTGCTTTTGGTTCCGCTCGGGACCTGCCGTGTCGGGCACGACCTTGTCCATGGCCGTGGCCATGGCTATGACACTCTCGATTTTCTGCACGAGCGCGCCGGCTGCCGAAGCGGCTGGCAAATCGGCGGATGACCTGACCGTCATTCCGATCGAGGAATTGATGAACATCGAAGTCTCCTTGTCGCGCACTCGCCAGACCGTTTCGGAGTCGCCCTCGGCCATTCATGTTCTGACGCAGGAGGACATTCGGAGATCAGGGGCGACGAGCATTCCTGAGGCGCTGCGCCAGGTGCCGGGCTTGGATGTGGCGCGCATCACGGCACATTCCTGGGCGGTGAGTTCCCGCGGGTTCAACGATTTTTTCGCCAACAAACTGCTGGTCTTGATGGATGGGCGAAGTGTTTACACACCGTTATTTTCCGGTGTTTTTTGGGATGTGCAGGACACGTTTGTCGAAGACATCGAGCGCATTGAAGTGGTGCGGGGGCCGGGCGCATCGCTCTGGGGCGCCAATGCAGTCAATGGCGTGATCAACATCGTGACGCGCACGGCGCACGACACCAAAGGGGCATTGATTTCTGGTCTGGCCGGAACGGAAGAGTATATCGGCGGCATTCGTTACGGCGGCACGATTTCGGAGAAGGCCTCGTACCGCGCTTACGTGAAATATCTTCATCGGGATGATCAACGGGATGCGATGGGGGCGGACGCTTCGGACGAATGGGACATGTTGCGAACGGGGTTTCGCACCGATTGGGATTTCAGCGCCAACGATTCGATAACTTTCCAGGGCGATTACTACGAGGGGCACGAGGATCAGAGGCTCCTGGTGGTGACTCCGCCGCCGATTCCGTTTCGGATGGTGGAAGGCGAAGCGCGCCTGGCGGGTGGCAATCTGTTGGGTTCGTGGAGGCATACCTTTTCCGAGGAATCCGATCTGGGCGTGCAAGTTTATTACGATCGGACCGAACGGCACGATCGGGTGCATCGCGAAATCCGGAATACCTACGACATAGATTTTCAGCATCGCATCGCGCTGTTCGAGCGGCAGGAATTCATTTGGGGATTGGGATACCGGCTGACCACGGATGAACTGGGTGAAGGACGGGATCGCACGGGAGCGATACAATTTATTCCTTCCCACCGGCAGGATCAGCTTTTCAGCGCCTTTTTGCAGGATGAAATCGCGATCATCGAGGATCGATTGCGGCTGACACTCGGTTCGAAGTTCGAGCACAACGATTACACCGGCCTCGAGATCCAGCCCAACGCGCGGCTGCTTTGGACGCCGCATCGGAATCATTCCGTCTGGGGCGCGGTGTCGCGGGCGGTGCGCAGTCCGGCCCGATTCGAGCATGATGTGCGGGCCTGGTTTATTCCGCCGCCATCCATGCTTGTGGGGAATCCGGAATTCGAATCGGAAAGCCTGCTGGCCTATGAATTGGGTTAT
>JBFMDG010000345.1:0-7834 GCA_040754135.1 Verrucomicrobiota bacterium | reverse complement strand
CGCCGCCCTCATTTTTTTCTGGCTCGCGGTTTTTCAATGACACTTTTGTTTTCGGCCAGAACCACCTGGTCGAGGCGCAAGGCTTCGCCCACCGACCACGCTTGAAACGGACAGCCGCGCGGCGTGTGCGGCGGATCGCCATCGGCAATTTCCGAAATGTGACCGAGCCCGGCTTCCTCGAGATGCGCCAGCAACGGAGCAAAAAATTTTGCGCGCGCGTCGCGTTTGGCTTCGTTTGTCCCGCCACGAACCCGCACCCAGGCTTCGACAAAAGGACCAATCAGCCAGGGCCAGACGGTGCCCTGATGGTAAACGCTGTCTCGCTCGCGCACGCCGCCAGTGTAACGCCCTGCATAATGCGGCTCCTCCCTCGCCAATGAACGCAACCCCAGCGGCACCCAAAGCCGCGCTTCGACCAGGGCCACCACCGCCGCCGCGCGTTCCTTCTCGATGAGCGAAATGGGCAGTCCGCCCACCGCCAGTATCTGGTTCGGACGAAATGTCGCATCGACCTTTTCCGGGATATGATCGACCTCCACAACATCGTTGAGATATCCGCCGGCTTCATTCCAAAACTTTTTCCGAAATGATTCGAGACCGCGATCAAAGACCGATTTCCATCGAGGATCATGCTGGCTGCCGATCCAGAGAGCGTTCAGCCAGAGCGCCTGGACTTCGACCGGTTTGCCGATGCGCGGTGTGACAACCCAATCGCTAATTTTTGCATCCATCCAGGTCAGTTGCGTTCCGGGAACCCCGGCAGCCACAAGGCCATCTTCATCGAGGCGGATGCCGTAGCGCGTGCCTTTTGTATAGCCTTCGAGAATGGCGGTGATGGCCCCGAGCAAAAGTTTCTTTTCACGCCCATTGACTTGCGATGCGCGCAAGTACTCGTGAGCGGCGACGATAAACCAGAGCGAGGCATCCACTGCGTTGAATTCAGGAAGCTCTCCGTGATCAGGAAAACGATTGGGCAGCATGCCGTCCGAAACAGCGCTGGCCCAGGAGCGCAAAATCTGGCCCGCTTCGGCAATGCGCCCGGCCGCCAGGCAAATTCCGCGCAAAGCGATAAAGGTGTCACGTCCCCAATCTGTAAACCATGGATAACCCGCAAGGAGGGTTGTGCCCATGCGGCCGCGAACGACATAAGCGCTGGCGGCGCGATGGAGGGCGCTCGGGAATTGCGCACGCACCTGGCGTTCCCTTTCCCGCGTGCCATGCCAATGGCCGATGGCATCGATGCCCTCAGGCAACGCCTGCGCGGCGTGTTGATCGGTGGCAAAAATCAGCGCGGCTTCGCCCTTGGCAAGGTCGAGTTCGAAAATTCCGGGCGAGAGCAGATCCTCTGTGCAATCGAGTCCGCGATGCTGCTCCTCCGGATAAAGGAAGTTGTAATACCAGAGCGGCTCATGATGATACACGCCGCTCGACAGGGCCACGATGCCTGGCAAACCGTTGTAAGGGGTCCAGCTCACGCGCGCACCGTGCACATGCGGCGCCGCCTGAAACGACGGGTTCGCCTTATGCAACGCATGGTAATCGCGTCCGGAAAGAAGCGGCCGCACAAAAAGTTTCGCGGCGCGATGCGGTCCCAGCACTTTCCAGCCGAGATGCACCAAGGGCCCACCGGTGGTGGTGAAGATTTCGTGTTCGATCCGGAACGATTCGCCTAATTTGAAAATCCAATGCGGCCACGGCTCATGCGCGAAGGCCTCGAGATGCGCGACGCCATCCGGGTGAATCACCTCCGGCGCATACCACTGGGAAGTGAGAGGAAAATGGCCTTCGTCCGTTTCAATCCAGGCTTCAATGCCATTGACCAGCACGACGCGGCCGGTGGGCGGCGTCACTGCCGCCAGCAGCAGCGCGTGATAGCGGCGCGTGCGAATGCCCGCAACCGTGCCGGAGGCAAACCCGCCATGACCATCGGCTTCAAGCCATTCGCGGGTGAGGCTGGCGGTCCATCGTTCGGAAGATCGATTCATGCGAGAAAAATGATGTGATCGTTTCTGATTCGTTATCGTTGCGGCAAACGCCGCCGTTCACGAAATTCGCGGGTTTACGGTTTCACGAAATGTTTTCGCGGGTTCACAGGGTAATGCACAATCCGGCAAAATGTCCGTGGCCTCGATCGAGATTTAACCTCCGGTTTCAAACCCGGGATACAAGGTCATGCCGCCATCGACGAAGATGGTGGCGCCATGCACGTAATCCGATTCATCGCTGGCCAGCCAGACGCAAGCCCGGCCGATGTCTTGCGGCTCGCCAATGCGCTTGTAGGGAATCAACTTCATCAGTTCGCGATAGGCTTCCGGTGTCCCCCAGGCTTCCATGTTGATCGGCGTGCGAATGGCCCCGGGGGCAACGCTGTTAACGCGAATGCGGTGCGGCGCGACCTCCTGGGCAATGCTTTTCATCATCAGCATGACCCCGCCTTTGCTGGCTGCGTAATTGACGTGGCCGGCCCATGGAATGACTTCGTGAACGGAGCTCATGCAAATGATTTTGCCAGCGGCGCAGGAGATCTCTTTGCGAATGCCGCGGCGTTTGAATTCGCGAATCGCTTCGCGCGCACAAAGGAATTGTCCGGTTAAATTCACATCGAGAACAAACTGCCAATCGGCCAGCGTCATCTGATCGATGGCCGCATCCTTTTGCAGGCCGGCGTTGTTTACGAGAATGTCGATCGTGCCGAACTCCTGAATCATCCTTTTGAACATGGCTTGCACCTGGTCTTCGCGACGGACGTCCGCCTGATGCGCATAAACCTGGGCGCCGCAGCGGCTGGCTTCCTGAACCACGGCTTCGGCCGCTTCAGGCCTCGAGACATAATTCACCACCACATCGGCGCCGGCATGGGCCAGAGCGAGCGCCACGGCCTGGCCGATGCCGGAATTCGCGCCGGTCACGAGCGCCTTTTGTCCTTTCAACACTTTGTTGATGGGGCAGGCCGGCATGACGGCTTCGGGAAGATTTTCTTCGCGGAGATGTTGCCGCATCAGTGCGTCGTGGTCGGACGCGCGTTCCATGGCAGCACGCAAGGGGGAAACTGGCGGCGGGATTTCAAGAGTCGAGTTCATGTTTGGTTTTTCAATTTCAACGGTCATTCCATCGTGTGATGCTGGTTTGGTCGGGGGAAGCTGGCGCGCCTTACAAGGTTTTCACGGCGCCCTCAAACATCGCCCAACTGATCTGATGTTGGTTTGCGGCGCAAATAATGGCCCCAGTTGGGAGGTGTGATGCGGTGACATTTTTTTTGTAAGGTTTTAGATTGGGCGCCGACGGAATACTGATGAACGCGGTTTCATGCCTTCAGTTTGGCCGGAGCGCACCGATACGGTGGGAGGTGGGGAAACCGGTATGAACGTGGAAAATGAGAACCGCTCGGCGGCGCGACCTCTGGCATCGGCCGGCGAAGTCAAAGCGCCGGCGGAATGTCGTTTATCGGATCCGGAACGCTGGGTCGAGGAGTATGGCGATTATTTGTTCAAGTACGCTTTGATCCGTTTGCGGGACAGCATCAAGGCGGAGGACATGGTGCAGGAAACGTTTTTGGCGGCATTGAAAGGCGGAAGCCGATTTGCCGGGCGCAGCAGCGAGAAGAGCTGGCTGGTGGGCATTTTGAAAAACAAGATTTGCGATCATTACCGCCGCGCGAGCCGCGAGAGTTCGTTTACGGATCTCGAGTTTTACGACGACGAAGAGAGCGACCGGTTCATTAATGAAGGGGTGTTCAAGGGCGGTTGGATTCATGAGCTTGGGCCCATGGAATGGAATCCTGAGCCGGGAGAAAGCCTCGACAATGCCGCCTTTTGGAAGGCTTTTCACGATTGCGCCAACAAACTGCCGGCAAAGATCTCGACGGCATTCATGCTTCGCGAAATGGATGGGCTCGAGACGGAGGAGATTTGCGCGATGCTGAAGGTCAGTGAAAACAATCTTTGGGTGATGCTGCATCGCGCGCGAATGGCGTTGAGGCGTTGTCTGGAAACAAACTGGTTTGCCAAACAGACGTGAGGAACGAGGCATGAAGCTTTTCGAGAGAATCCAGATGCGGTGGGTGGTTCTGATCTGGAACCTGACACCCCACTGCGCGGAGATGGCGAAGTTATCGTCGCTCAGCCTCGACCGGGCGCTGCCATTTCGAACGCGCCTTAAGATGCGGCTGCATCTGTTGATCTGTGTTTGGTGCAAGCGGTACTTGCGGCAGCTTCGCTTCATGCACAACGCTGCGTGGCAACTTCAGGAGGAATGGATGCTCGTTTCCAACCGGCGTTTATCGCCGCAAGCGCGGGAACGGCTCAAGCAGGCCCTGCGCGAATTTCATGAACATTGAGTTGAAGAAAATTGGCGGCGCCCTACGAGAGACTTTCCGAACCCTTTGGCCTTCGTGTCGCGATGCCGCGCGGCTGCAATCGCGCTCGCTCGATCATCCGTTGCCCTTCTTCAAAAGATTCGGTTTGCGGCTTCATCTGCTCGTATGCAAATGGTGCCGCCGGTACGGACGGCAGATTCGTTTACTCAGGCAAGCGGTGCAAAAGCATCCCGAGGAATGGAGCGAGGCCGTTCCGCAACAGCTGAGCCCCGAAGCACGCGAGCGGATCAAGCGTTCGCTTCAAGACCACGGGCATTCTCATTCCCCGTAAGGCCGGAGTAAGGTTTTTCCCCGAAGCGCGACTCACTCTCTGTGGTGAAGTCCGGAATGGACTCGCGCCTGCCCTGCAAACGCGGCTCGATTCCACTGGTTTCCCGCAGAACGGATACGCATGCGCACACTTTTCGATCCTGCTCGACTGCTTACGGCCGCGCTTGGCCATTACACCATTCGATTAGCGCGCGATTCCGCGGAATTGCGCCGCGCACAAGTCCTCCGATTTCAGGTTTTCAATCTTGAACTCAACGAAGGACTCCCCGAGTGCGCGGCCACGGGATACGATGCCGATGTTTTTGATGAGGTCTGTGATCATTTGATCGTCGAGCATCTGCCAACTTCTGAAATCGTTGGAACGTATCGGTTGCAAACGGGGCTGACGGCAGCAACGCGCCGGGGATACTACAGCGAACAGGAATTTGATTTTTTGCCGTATGAACCGATCCGGTCCGAACTGGTCGAGCTGGGCCGCGCTTGTGTCCACCGGCAGCATCGGAATCTGGTCGTGCTTGGTTTGCTCTGGCGCGGCATCGCGCAATATGCCCGCGATCATGGGGCGCGGTATCTTTGCGGATGCAGTTCGTTGACCTCGCAAGATCCCGCAGCCGGGGCCACGGCATTTGCCGAACTGTGCCGCAATCATCTCATTGAACCGCGCTGGCGCACGCAGCCATGGCCGGCGTTCGATTGTTCGCTGGACCATCTCTGTGATGAACCTCCAAAAATCCCGAAACTGTTGCGGGCTTACCTGGCTTTCGGCGCAAAAATTTGCGGTCCGCCCGCGCTCGATCGCCAATTCAAGACCATTGATTTCCTGACCTTCCTCGATTTGGAGTCATTGCCCGCGATCGCGCGGGAACGCGTTCTGGCTCCGCTGCCACTAGAATAATTCGCCATGCGAAATCCCATTTCCGTTTGGAGCACAGCTCGAAGGCATCGTTCCAATTTCGCAGGCCGGAATCGAGGACTCGTTGAGAACCAAACTTTGCCTCCGGCCTTGGCATCTCGTGATTGGCTTGGCAACGCTGGCGCGCTTTGGGAGCACTGACATGACCCGCCTCTTTCGCATCGTATGGCGCAGCGTGTGGCTCAGCGCGGAAATGGTTCGGGCCGCGCTGCACTATTTGCTTTTCGTGGTCCCGCACCCACCGCCAAACCGCACACAAGCTTGCGCTCAATGGCTGCAACAATGTTGCGGGCGCCTTCTCCCTGTGTTCGCCATCGAATGCAAAGTATCCGGCCCAAGACCACATCGCGGCATGCTCGTAGCGAATCACCTCAGCTACCTCGACGTGATCATCCTGGGCGCGGTGGCCCCAACCGTTTTCGTTGCCAAAAGCGACCTGCGCCGATGGCCGGTCTTCGGACAATTCGCTCGCATGGCAGGAACGATTTTTGTCGAGCGCCATCGCCGCACCGGCACGTCGCGTTGCCATCTCGAGATCGAACGCACTCTCGAAAGCGATGTGGTGCTGGCGCTTTTTCCTGAAGGAACGAGTTCCGATGGGCGGACCGTGTTGCCTTTCAAATCGGCGCTGCTCGAACCGGTCGTCGCCACCCATTACCCCCTTTTTGCCGCAGGGCTGCGATACACCATCGAGTCCGGGGATTGTTCGGAGGAAATCTGTTACTGGGGCGAGATGACCTTCCTGCCGCATTTGCTCAACCTGCTGGGGCAGGAAAAAATTTTTGCCTCGATTCGCTTTGCGCGCGTTTCGCAGAACGGGTGCGGACGCAAACCACTCGCGCGCCTTTTGCACTCGGAAGTGCTTCAACTGCTCGGCCAACCCGTTGTCACCGCTTCGTTATGAAAATTCTGATCACCTGCGGTCCAGGCTACGAACCGATCGATGGCGCCCGTCGATTGACCAATTTCTCGACGGGAACGCTCGGTGTCACGCTGGCCAATCATTTCGCCCGCCTCCATCACGATGTGCTCTGCTTGAAAGGGGAAGGAGCGACTTGCCCCGAGCCGTTGCGAGGACCGCGCCTGGAAAGTTTCGCCACCAACGACGATCTGGCGCGGCGGCTTGAACGCGCGAGTCAGCGCGAGCCTTTCGACGCGGTGTTGCACGCGGCGGCACTTTGCGATTATCGCGTGGACCACGTGTTGAATGGCGAAGGATCGGTCATTCGCTCCGAGAAATTTGCGACCCGGGACGGCCGGCTGATGCTGGTGCTTGCGCCGGCGACGAAAGTGTTGCCGCGGTTGCGCGAATGGTTTCCAAACGCCCTGATCGCAGGTTGGAAATACGAACTGGCCGGCACGCGTGATGACGCATTGGCCAAGGCCTGGCTACAGATGGACCAAAACCGAACCGATGCCTGTGTGCTTAACGGCGCGGCCTACGGAAATGGCTTTGCATTCTGTGAAAGCAATGGAGGCGTTCAACCGTGTCCGGACAAAAACGCACTCGGCGCTTGTCTCGAAGCCTGGCTCGAGCGCGCGAAAACATTTCGACTCTGTAAGGTTTCACGCCCCTTCCCGACAAACCAGCGTCACAACATGGAACTTGAGGTGGACGGCCCGATGCCATCGGAACCCGTGCTTCGGCAAAACGTGAGCTGACTTGAATAAATTTGAAAATGCACATGTGGAAAAAAAGTTGTTTATGCCTCCGAATGTTGCCTGGTGTGGTTTCGCTCGCCGTTTGTCTCGGCCTCGGCCAGGCGACGCTCCAGGCCGCCGTGCCCGAACTCGAAGTGGAATCGCCCCTGGACGGTCAGAAGTTCCGGCAATCGGACGCTCTCGGGAAATTTTTGGCGATCCATTTTCTGCTGAAAACAGAATGCCCTTATTGCCTCAAACACGTGCGCGACTATGTGAAGTCAGCCGCCACGCAGCCTGACCTTATCCATCTGTTTCTGAAGCCCGATGAGCCGGACGAGATCAAAGCGTGGGCGGCCAAGGCCCAGTCCGAGTTGCCGGATGCGAAACTGACGATCTATCGCGATCCCGAGGCCAAATGGGCGAAGGCATGGCAAATTCCGTTCGGCTACGCATTTCACGGGCAAACCGTTCATTACCCAGCGTTGGTGCTCCTCGATCCTGAAGGAAACGAAGTCTTCCGGCACGTCGGCAAAAATAACTCCGATCGTTTTGCGTTCCCTCAGTTGCTGATGAAAATCACCGAACTCAAGCAGCAGGCCGCGTTGATTTCGCAACATTACAATATCGGCGCC
>JBFMDG010000344.1:0-7841 GCA_040754135.1 Verrucomicrobiota bacterium | reverse complement strand
GTTCCGGTGCACGACCGGAAATTCAAACCTGAGGCGCTTGCATTAAAATAATTCGATTCGTGTTGGTGCCTTTAGCCCCGTTGTCCACTCCCCAGCAATTCGCGGTTTTCGTGAATACCTGATCGTTTATCAACACCAGCACTGGATCGAGTCTCGCCTGCAATGCGCACGGAAGGACCGCTTCTTCAAGCCGGATTTTTCCGCGGCGCACTTCGCCAACTTCGAAGGCCACCCAACCGCCCGGCTTTAACACTCGCTTCAACTCCCGCAGCACATCAGTCATGGCCCGCTGCCAATTCTCCAGGCGCTTCGGGATCGTGATCGGAACGGAATTTGGATCGATGCCGGCAAACCAACAGCGAAGCCAATTGTCTCCGGCGTAATCGACCACGTCGAGGAATGGGGGTGAAGTCACCACAAGATCGACCGATGCCGATTGGATTTGGGGTATTGCATCCGCAGGTTCGGTCAAAAGCAGGCTCCGGTCGGCCACATTCGCCAATGCCTCGCGCAAATTGGCGGAGCATTCCCCCAACAATGAACCGCTCTTTCGCAGGATGATCGCTTTGACAATGCGCAAGGGCGGAACCTGGTGGCGATCGGCATTGATCTTTTTCTGCGACTTTACCGACACCGCCTGGTTCGGCGGCAATGTGTAAACCGAAAAGAACCCGTTGGAATGCCCGGTCAACCGGTTGAGGGCCACCATTCGGATCCATTGATCGACCGCGTCGATCGTTCCGTTTGCCTGGCGCTCGAGCAAGTATTCTCGCAGCGCGCAGATTTCGCGCAGCGTTTGCGGATGATAAAAAACAAGAAGGTCCTCGGGAATCTCACCAGCTTGATCGAGTGGAATTTCGTCAAGGCGTTGCTCGATGTCGCGCAAGCCGGGCGGATGCAAACGCGGCCGCGTCAGAATCGCGCTCAACGGATTGATATCACAGCCCATCGGAATGCGGCCCAGCAATGCGGCTTCGATGAGGGTGGTGCCGCGGCCCATAAACGGATCGTAAACGACGTCGCCGGGCGAGGTGAGGCGTTCGATAAAAAATCGCGGCAACTGCGGTTTGAAGCAGGCGCGATAGGAAATTTCATGCAGCGAGTTGGCGGCGCGCTGTTTGGCCGTCCAAAACTCGTTCACGTACACCGGGATCTCGCGCGTCGAGCCATTCTCCAGCGGCAGGGACAACGACAGTTCTTTCGTCGCCTTTCCGAACGCGTTGAATTGCCTCAGATGCGAATGCAACTCGGCTGAGGTGAGCCGGTGATTTTTTTCAGGGCTGAAAAAGTCGAGCGGCAGTTCGAGCGTTTCACACTCGATGGACGATGCGCCTGTCATTGGCCAAAATCATTGGCCACGTGCTGGAGGCTGGCAATGGTTTTTCTTGACCGCGCCTCTTTTGCCGCGGCATCGCCGCCCTAAAAAGCTTGTCGGTAATACGCCCGATTCTATCTTGGCGGCCTATGAAACTGAATTTTGTGAACTGGATTCGAGTGCCAGTGCTAATGATGTGTCTGGCCGGCTTCTTTTTGGCAGCGGCTCCTGTGGTCCAAGCCGCTGATACCAACACAGCCACAACCATTCGAGTGGACCCTTCGCAAGAGGTGACTTCAGTGACGACGCTTCTGGAACAAAGAAAATATCTGCTCACGTTCGGGCTCGATCGGATCGAGGCATTGCAGCCACCGTTGTTTGGCATTCATCGATGGCAATACCTCGCGTCGCTCATTTACATCTTCCTCGCGTTTTTTGTCTCCAAATTTCTCGATTACTTCATAGGCAGCCAGTTGAAGCGGTGGGCCACAAAAACGCAGACGACGCTGGATGATCTCTTGATTTCGCTCATTCACGGGCCGGTGAAGATCATTTCAATGGTCATTCTCCTGCACGTCGGGTTGCAGGTGTTCGAGTGGCCGGCGTGGGTTGAGCAATGGCTTTCGCGCGGATTGAAGATTGTGGTTGCTGCCTCCCTGACCTACATGGCAGTCAAACTGGTCGATCTGCTCATGGGCTATTGGAGGCAACGTGCCATGGTCCGCGATGACCGAGCGTTTAACGAACTGCTCGTTCCGATCGTAAGCAAAAGCCTCAAGGTATTCGTCGTGATCGTGGCAGTCCTGATGACCTCGCAAAACCTTGGAATGAACATCACCAGTCTGCTGGCCGGCGTGTCCGTCGGCGGACTGGCCATTGGCCTGGCGGCGCAGGACACACTCGGCAATTTGTTCGGCGCCGTTTCGGTGTTTGTCGATAAACCTTTTCAAATCGGTGATCGCGTCAAGTTGGCAGACGTCGATGGCGTTGTGGAAAGCATCGGGTTGCGGAGCACGCGCATTCGAAACCTCGACGGCCACCTCATCACCGTTCCAAACAAGACAATGGGCAATTCGACCATTATCAACATCACGCGGCGTCCAAACATCAAAACCGAAATGAATATCGGAGTGACCTACGACACGTCGGTGGCCAAGATGCGCGAAGCGGTCAAAATTCTCGAAGAGGTGTTTCGGAAGCATCCGATGACTGCGGACTTGATCATCAGCTTCAACAAGTTCGCCGATTCTTCATTGAATATTCTGGTCGTGCATTGGTGGGGATCGACCGATCACAAGGCTTATCTCGCGGGGATGCAGGAAATGAATCTGGATATCAAAGCCCGGTTCGAGCAGGCCGGGATCAATTTTGCGTTCCCAAGCCGTACTATTTACGTGAAACAAGATTCCAGATGGCAAATCGATGAGCCGCGGAAAGACGAACCGCAAATCGCACGGTCCTAACCGAGCATAGCCGCAAAACGCGCTGGCTTGCGGAGGAATTCTTCGGCGCTGACGAAACGTCAGCGGGCGCTGACGAAACGTCAGCGGGAACGCCAATCCTCGCGCATAAGGGAGTGGCGCGAGGTGTCGGATTCATGAGGCTTGGCGGAATTAGCGCCAATGACCAGGCACCCAGAGCCAACCATCTCCTCTACGTTCCCAATGGCCTTGAATCCAGGTCGCGCCGGAGGTGGGCCGCTTCACCCATTGCCCGCCGTGCCAGATGTACCGTTTGCCATTCCACTCCCAATAACCAGGCACCCAAACATGCTGCGTGGAAGGAGCTGTCCCAATGCGTTCCGTCCGAGGCGCTGGTGGCGGTTGTAAAACCACCACGGATCCTGGTGGAGCCGAATCGATCACCATTGCCGGAGGAGCCGCGCCGACCGCGACCGGCGGAGCGGTGCTGCGCACGACGCAACCTGTGGTGAGAAGAATGATAAGAAGAGTGCAAACCCAAGCCCGATATGGTTTCATGTGAACCTCCAAGACTAAACTTTCCATTTCCTTGTTGCTGCTCCCAAATTCGCACACTCGATGCAGACGGCAAGATCAGGGCGCTGCCTCACGGGGAAAACCATGAAAGCAATTGGCGAAGATCTGGTTTTGGTCCGCCGAAGGTAATCACAAGACCGGCGCGGCCCGATGCGCGGTTTGCGGTTTTCCGAGCGCAGGATTCAGCGGCACGGCTCCGCTTTTGAAATCGATCAATACTTGGGAATGCTCGAGTCGATTTCCTCAGACCAGGCGCTGATGCCGCCCTTGACGCTTTTCACATATTTAAAGCCCTGCTCTTTGAGAAACTTGAGGGCTTTCATCGAGCGCACTCCGCTTTTGCAATGAATGAAATACTGCGTATTGGGATCGAGCTCGGTGAAGCGTTGCGGCAGCGTGCTCAATGGAAAAAGCGGCACGCCGTTAATATGCGCGATCTCATACTCGTCCGGCTCCCGCACATCGATCACCTTAATTCCCGCTTGCGTATCATCGAGTGCTTTCTTCATGTCCTGAACGGTGACTTCATCCGGATTTTGTGAAGGCGTTTCCGATTCCGGAGTGAGCCCACAGAACTGCTCGTAATCGATCAATTCCTTAATGGTTGGTTGATCGCCGCAAATCGGGCATTGCGGATCGCGCCGCAGTTTCAATTCCCGGAATTTCATGTCGAGCGCGTTGAACATGAGCAATCGACCGATGAGCGAACTGCCGCGGCCGATGATCAGTTTCAGAATTTCCGTGGCCTGGATGCAGCCGATGATTCCGGGCAGCACACCGAGCACTCCGCCTTCCGCGCAGCTCGGCACCATCCCTGGCGGAGGCGGTTCCGGATACAAACATCGATAACAGGGACCTCCTAAATGCGGCGCAAAAACGCTCGCCTGCCCTTCAAATCGAAAGATCGAGCCATAAATGTTTGGCTTTTTCAGCAAGACACAAGCGTCATTGGTGAGGTAACGCGTCGGAAAATTGTCCGTCCCATCCACCACCACGTCGTAGCGGCTGATGATTTCCAAGGCGTTTTCGCTCGAAATGCGCGTGTTGTGCAGGACGGTTTCAACATTCGGGTTAATGCTGCGAATCGTTTCCTGGGCCGACATGGTTTTCGGACGGCCGACATCTTCCGTGCCGTGGATGATCTGTCGCTGCAGGTTCGAGAAATCCACGGAATCAAAGTCCAACAAGCCAAGGCGGCCTACGCCGGCCGCTGCCAGATACATGGCGATGGGCGAGCCCAATCCACCGGCGCCGATGCACAGGACGCTGGCGCCTCGAATTTTCTTTTGGCCACCCAAACCGACTTCCGGCAGAATCAGGTGACGCGAATAGCGGCGTATTTCGTCGTTGGTCAAATCCATAAATCGATAGGCATGGAGACTAAATGAGACTCGGCATAAATCAAGTCGCGGTCCTTAACCGCGGACCACGAGCGTTTCGTTTTGTCCGCAGGCCATTCTCATCATCGCTCGGTGGCGGTTTGTTGGCGTCGCAAAGACGACTTTAAAAGCGCGATGAAACTCAACCCGGCTAAAACTGCGGAACGACTCCGGCGCGCCAGCGGCTTGCGTCCGTCTCTGGCCATCGTTCTCGGCAGTGGATTTCAAGGCATCCTCGATTCCGTGTCGGCGCAGGCAACCGTCGAGTTCGGCGATTTGCCGGGTTTCCCGCGCGGATCGGTGCCGGGGCATGGGCGGCAGGTTGTTTTTGGCGAGCTCGGCGGAGCGCCCGTGTTGTTGTTGACCGGCCGCGCGCACTTTTATGAAGGGTTTACGCTCGAAGAAGTCACCTTTCCGATTCGGGTGTTGGCTGAGTTTGGCATCCGCGCCTTGCTCCTCACCAATGCCGCCGGCGGGATCAATCCTCGTTTTCGCGCGGGCGATTTCATGCAACTGACCGATCACATCAATTTGATGGGCGCAAATCCTTTGCGCGGCGTGACGGCTTTGGCAAAGGAACGGTTTGTCGATTTGTCTGCCGTTTATGATCGAACTTTGAACCGCTGGCTCGCTGAATCGGCGCGGAAAGAGCGCATCCGTTTGCATGCGGGCGTTTATCTGGCCGTGTCCGGTCCGAGTTATGAAACCCCTGCGGAAATCCGGGCGTTTGCAACTTTGGGAGCGGATGCCGTCGGGATGAGCACAGTGCCGGAGGCGATCGTCGCCCGGCAATGCGGATTGGCCGTGGCCGCGGTTTCCTGTATTACCAATGCGGCGGCCGGTTTGCAGCGCACGCCACTAAGCCACCAGGAAGTGTTGGACACAGCCGATCGAGTTCGGGCTAAAGCTGTCCGCCTTCTTGACCGATTTGCAATGAGATATGGAGTCGAAAGATAAGGAGCGGTTGGTCCATGCCGCTTTACAGGCGCGTGCTGCCGCAGTGGCTCCCTATTCGCGATTTCCGGTCGGCGCCGCGCTGTTAACCAACGCCGGAGCGATTGTCACCGGCGCGAACGTCGAAAGCGCCAGTTTCGGTTTGAGTTGTTGTGCCGAACGGGTGGCGCTTTTCAAGGCGCTCACCTCCGGCCATAAAGATTTCCTTGCCCTGGCGGTTGCGGCCTCGGTGCGCGGCGGCGTGCGTCCATGCGGCGCCTGCCGGCAATTGCTGATTGAATATGCGCCCCAAGCCACGCTCTGGCTGATCGATGCCGATCGGCCCGAAGAAGTTTACGAGTTTTCTATCAAACAAATGCTGCCCGAGGCATTCACCGATGTTCCCTCGCTCTCGGCGGGGCAGGACGGTCAAAAAACCAGTTGAGATCAGTGGGCAACGACTTACACTCAGCAGGTGCTTAGGAATCCATGACAGGTGATCTGATTTTTGCTCTTGAACATGCCGCCTGGCCGGCATTGCTGGTGGATATTTCTGGTCGAATTCGCCGCGCAAACGCGTCTGCCTTGAAGGCATTCGGTTCCGGGTTGGAAAAGGAAACAGCGCCTCTGGCTGCGATATGGGCGGACGAAAATGAGCTCCCGGCGGAAGCGCAAATCAGCCGCTGGGACCGCCTTGCCGCTTCCAACACCAGCATCCGGTTCAAACTTAAGGATGGCTCAACCTCTTTGTTGCAAGCCTGGGTGAGCCCCATCACCGTTGAAAACGCCCGGCATTTTTTGGTGCAGCTCTTCACGCCCCAAGTCTCGGGCGCACCGCCTGCGAACGGACCGGGAGCCAGTTTTCCGATGGATACATCGGCGTTTCGCCGGCCCGATACTTTGGAAGCGAGCATCGTGCAGAAACAGAAGCTCGACTGCGCCTTGCAGCTCACGCGCACGGTGGCGTTGGATTTCAACAACGCGCTGACCAGCATTCTCGGGCACACCTCCCTGCTCCTCAGCAAAATGGAGCCAAGCCATCCCTGGCGTAATTCCCTCGTGGAAGTTGAAAAATCGGCCGCCAAAGCCGCGGAAATCGCGCATGACCTGGCCACTTTCAGTCTGCAGGAAAAAGATTCCCGCGCGCATGTGGCCGGCAATCTCAACGATCTGCTCCGGCGCACCGTGGAATTATTTCAGGCGAATAACCGCAATGTGCTTTGGCTGTTCGAACTGGAGCCGCGGCTCTACACGGTCACGTTCGATGAAGCCAAAATTCAGCAGGCGTTTGTCAAAGTGCTCGACAATGCCGTGCAAGCCAGCCGGAGCGACGGACGCATTCTCGTGCGCACACGCAACCATGACGTCGCGGAAACTTACAAAGACGGCACCGCCCGGCTGACGTCAGGTTGTTACGTTTGCGTGGAAGTCTCCGATAATGGTTGCGGGATTGCGCCAGAAGTTTTGCCCAGGATTTTCGAGCCATTTTTCACCACCAAAAAAGATCAAAGCCATCGCGGTCTGGGACTGGCCTGGGTTTACGGCATCGTCACCAATCACGGCGGGAGCGTGACTGTCTCCAGCCAGCCCGGCCAGGGAACCAGCGCGCGCATTTACCTGCCGGCCAATCGCAAGATCGTCAAAGACATCGTCTTGAAGGAAGAGGACCTGAGCGGCTCACAAACAATCCTGATGATCGATGACGAAGACTTGCTCCTGACCATGGGCGAAACGATTCTCTCTTCCTACGGTTACCGTGTTCTGACCGCGAACAGCGGGCAGAAAGCGCTCGAGATTTTTTCCAATGCGCCTTCCGCAATCGATCTCGTTATCACCGATCTGGTGATGCCGAAAATGAGCGGGCGCGAGGTGATCGAGCATCTGCGCAAGATTGCTCCGGAAGTGCGGATCATCTGTTCGAGCGGATATGTCCGCGGCTCGAGCCCGGCCGAGGAGGAATCGTATTTGCAGAAGCCGTTTACCAGCCAGGATCTGCTCCGCAAGGTGAAAGAAGCGCTGGCGCATTCCTGAAGCGCAGCATCCCGGGCGCCGCCCGTTCCGAGGAATTTCCGCGCAGCATAATTTTTTTTGAATCTCCTCAAAAATTCTCAGTCAGTTAGTTGACTTAATGACAGTTTCCGATTCAATTCCTGTATGCAAATTGAGAGTTTAAAAGTGTTTTGCGACCTGGCGGAGACCGAGAGCTTTACGAAGGCC
>JBFMDG010000343.1:0-7862 GCA_040754135.1 Verrucomicrobiota bacterium | reverse complement strand
TTACATCTACCCGCCCCTGACCGGAAACCGGCAGGATTGAACCCAGGAATTTTGTATGTCACAGCATCCAAGTCTTCGTGGCGCGAGCGCGCTCGGCGCCAAACGAAATGTTTTGAAACGCTTCGAGCGCGTCGAAGTGCTCAAGAAACGCGGCCAATGGAAACCGGGCGACCGGGTCACGGGCCTGCGCAAGACCAAGATCGAACCCTGATCCCATTCGGATCCCATTCGGGTTGCGGAATGGTGCGGGAGCTTTCAGCCGGCGTTGCTCGATTTCGGAATCTCGGCGTCCTGCCGAGGCTTGACCCCTTTGTTTGACGCGTCGCTCGAACCTTTGACGCCCTTCAAACTGCGCATTCGAACGGCCCATGGTGCGTCTGCAAAAACTGCTCGCTGAATCCGGTGTGGCCTCGCGCCGCGCCAGCGAACGCATCATGACCGAAGGCCGCGTCACTGTGAACGGCCAGATCGTTCGCGAACTTGGCTCGAAGGTGGATCCAAATCACGACGACGTCCGGGTCGATGGCAGGCCGGTCAAAGCACGCCGCAAGCTCTACGTCGCATTGCACAAGCCGAAGGGTTTCATTTGTTCGCGGCAAGATCCATTGAAACGGCGCAGCGTTTACGATTTGCTCCCTGCGGAATGGACCAATCTTTATACCGTCGGCCGGCTCGACTTTAACTCGGAGGGGCTCATTTTCCTCACGAATGACGGTGACTTCTCGCTTCGCCTGAGTCATCCGAGATTTGGGGTGCGCAAGAAATACCTGGTCACCATCGAGGGCCGGATCGAGCCGGACGCCTTTAAAAAACTCACGCATGGAATCAAACACGAAGGCGATCTGCTGCGGGCTGAGCAGGCGCGCCTGCTGAAAACCAGCAACGCGCAATCGGTCCTCGAACTCGTCCTGGCCGAAGGCAAGAACCGTGAAGTGCGCCGGATGTTCGAAGCCATCGGCCAAACGGTGCTCAAATTACAACGCATGCAGATTGGACCGATTAAACTTGGCGAATTGCCCACTGGAAAATGGCGAACGTTGACAGAAATCGAGATTAAATCTCTACTCGCTCCAAGCGCTCGCAAACCGGGCGCCGGCAAGTCGCGGCAGTCCTAACAATGCACAATTTGACCTTTATGAAATCGATCCCGCGGTCCACCTGGCTGGCCATCGCCATCAGTGGATGCATCATCGCCAGCCTGTCGGCAGCAGACACCGCCACGGTCAAAGAAAATCGCGTGAACGTGCGCGGCCAGGCTTCGCTCTACAGCGAGGTGATCACGCAGCTCAAACAAGGCGAACAAGTCAACGTCCTCGAAGAAATCACGCTCGAAAAACCCAAAGAAGGCGAGCCATCCAAATGGTTGAAAATTCAAATGCCGGCCAACACTCCGGTCTGGGTTTTCTCTTCCTTCATCGATCCCACGAACAAAACGGTAAAGGTGAATCGGCTCAACGTTCGCGCTGGTCCCGGCGAGAACTACAGCATTGTCGGCCGCCTCGAAAAAGGGGCCGCAATCAAGGAAATCCGCGCCGTGGATGAATGGACCGAAATCCAGACACCCACCAACGCCTACGCGTTTGTCGCCTCGGAATTCGTCGAGCGTCCGGGCGCAAGCGACGCGGCCGGGCAACCTGCCGCGGATAAGGCGAAAGCCGCGCCCACCGAAGTCAAAATTGAAGCCAAGCCGGAACCTGCGGCAAAACCGGCTGAACCCGCTCCGGCGCCAGCGCAACCCAAGAGCGAAACGGCTCCGGCCATTTCCGAAGCTCCGCAAAATCTCGAAGTCGTCAAAGCGGAACCTCCGCCGGCCGTTGCCAATGACGCGCCCACGGCCGAACCGGCCAATCCAGTGGCAGATGCTGCCAAAGAAAATGCCCCTGCGCTTGCCGGTGAACCCAGGCAGGAATCGGTGCCAGCGCCAACTTCAACCGCACCCGAGAAAACGGAACCTGTCCCGCCACGCGTTCAGGAATCAGCACCGGCTGAAAACAATTCGCCGGCAATTGAAACACCACAGAAAAAGCGCATCGTTCGTCGCGAAGGTCTGGTGCGAAGCACGGTCAGCATTCAGGCGCCCACGCACTACGAACTGATCAGTCCGGACACCCGCAAAACCATCAATTATCTCTATTCGACACGGAGCGACATCAAACTGAAGGACTACAAAGGCAAACACATCGTTGTCACCGGCGAGGAAGGCATCGACAAACGCTGGCCCAATACTCCGGTGATCGAGATTGAAACTCTGGAGCTCGCGCCCTGATGCCGTTGGAAAATCTCATCGACGGCCGCGCCATTGCCGAGCAAATCCATCAGGAAACTGCCACGCGTATTGCGGCGTTGAAGAGCCGCGGGGTTTCGCCTTCTCTGGTTTTTGTGCGCGTCGGGGAAGATCCCGCTTCGCAAGTGTACGTCGGAATGAAAGAACGGATGAGCCAGCGACTGGGCATTGCTTCTTCCACGCACGTGTTGCCGCACTCAACCACGCAGGACGAACTGCTCGATCTTATTCATCGTTTGAATGGCGATCGAGGCGTTCACGGCATTTTGGTCCAGGCGCCTCTTCCCAAACAGATCGATCAGACGGTGGTTTATTCGACGGTTGCGCCCACGAAAGATGTCGATGGGTTCCATCCGCTGAACGTCGGCAAACTCATGCTCGGCGATGCCACTGGTTTCCTGCCTTGCACTCCGGCCGGCGTGCATGAATTGCTCATCCGCAGTCAGGTGCCGATGGAAGGGGCCGAAGTGGTGGTGCTTGGCCGCGGCAATATTGTTGGCAAACCAATGGCGGCGATACTTATTCAAAAAGCGCGACACGCCAATGCCACCGTCACGATTTGCCATTCCCAAACGCGCGACATTGCCAGCCATTGCCGCCGCGCCGACATCCTGATCGCCGCCATGGGCGTGGCGCATTTTGTCAAAGCCGACATGGTCAAGGCTGGGGCGGTGGTCATCGACGTGGGAGTGAACCGCATCAGTGATCCAACCGCGAAAGGCGGCACGCGCCTGGTCGGAGATGTCGATTTTGCCGCGGTTCAACCCATTGCCGGGAAGATTACGCCAAACCCGGGCGGAGTTGGGCCGATGACCATTGCCGTGCTCATGCAAAACACCGTGCGCGCCGCGGAACTGGCTGCCGGAGCAGGGACAGCCGATTGAAATGATTAATCCGTCTGGAACCAAAACGATTGCCGGGCGGCCAATCCCAAACGGCAAACAAACCTGAAATGAATTAGCTCATGCAACCCACTCGAATTTTACCCGATCTACAATGCTCATTGCTTTGCGAGGAAGTGCGGCAGGAATCCAATGGAAACTTCTTTCTCGTCGGCATTCTTGGCTACATCCAAGTGCCGCAAGTGCCGGTGACAGCTTTCAAGCTCTGCCTGTTCAACCGCTGGACTGCCGGGCTGGGGCAGTTCAATGAAAGTGTGCGTTTGGTGGCGCCCGATCAAACCACAGTGGTGCGCCAGAGTTCGGTGAAATTCAATCTGCAGGACGCGAGTCATCATGCCACGAACGTCACGATCTTTGGCCAGGTGAAGTTCGAAACGGCCGGAGTTTATTTCATCGAAATCCTCGTTGACGATGTGATGAAGCTGCGCTTTCCGCTGCCGGTGGTTGTGGTCCAGCCGCCCCAACAGCAACAGCCTCCCCAAACCAAATCCGGGGCTTGAGCGCGCCAGCACGCTGTTGGAACCGCGCGGCACTCGGGTGACTAACATGCCCTTTCGCTGTTTGCTTATCGGTATACCTGGCTGCTGAGGGCAATTTGCACTGGCTGCAGGCGCCGGCGTGGTGGGTCAACTCTGGTCGTCAATCGTCAAAACTGCCGGTTGCGTTCGCGGAAATTCAACGCATAGTTTCAGCCCATTGTGAACCAAAGCAGCTCAAAAACACGCCCGGTGCGCGTCGGCTTGATCTCGCTCGGCTGCGCCAAAAATCTGGTGGACGCCGAGATCATGCTCGGCTCGCTGATGCAGCAAGGCGTCGAGATCACAAACGATCCCGCCACCGCCGATGCCGTCATCGTCAACACTTGCGGATTCATCGATGCCGCGCAGGAAGAGAGTGTCGATACGATTCTGGAATCGGCGGAGGTGCGTGAGGCGCGGGCGCGCCAACAAGCCTTGATTGTCTCCGGCTGTTTGCCGCAACGCTTTCGGGAGGAATTGCCGAAACTATTGCCGGAAGTCGATGCGTTCATGGGCATCGATCAAGTGGCGCAGGTCCCTCAAATTGTTCGGCAGGCCATTCAGCATCGATCGGAAAAGATTGCCAATGGCATGCCTCCAGCCGCGCGGAAAAAAACGGCGATAAAACAACATCTCGCCCATCTCGATCGCGCGGCGGAAACTCCCGCCCACGACGCAGAACAAAGTCTTGTTGGCACAGGAAAATTCGGCCACACCAAAACCGTGCTTGGGCCTGCGGCGCTTTCGAACGCGAGCGGTAAAAACGCCGCCACAACCACTCCAGGGGCACTGATCGATGTGCACGATCGGCCCACTTACATTCCCGATTACGTCACGCCACGTTTTCGCCTTACCCCGCGCCATTTCGCTTATCTCAAAATCGCCGAAGGGTGCAATCATCCCTGCAGCTTCTGCACGATTCCCCGCATGCGCGGCAGCCACCGCAGCCGCTCCCAGGACGACATCGTTCGCGAAGCGCGCCAGCTCCTGGCCGAAGGGGTTAAAGAGCTCAACCTCATTTCGCAGGACTCAACCTATTACGGTTTGGATCTACGCCCTGAACGAACCGGATCGATCGCTTCTCCGCAGAAATTTTCGGCGGCGACACGATCGTTGCCGGCAAATGCAACCACGCTGTGCACGCTCCTGCGCGCTTTGAATGCATTGGATGGCGACTTTTGGATTCGGCTGCTTTACACGCATCCGGCGCATTGGACCGACGAATTGATCCAGACCATCGCCGAATGTCCCAAGGTGGCGCGTTACGTGGACATGCCGCTGCAACACATCCATGAAAACATGCTCGAACGGATGCGGCGTGAGACATCGAGCGAGTACATCGTGAACCTGATTGCACGCATTCGCGCCGGCATTCCCGGAATCGCGCTGCGCACGACGTTCATTGTTGGATTCCCCGGAGAAACGGAAGGCTGTTTCGAACGCCTCCTCGAGTTCATTCGCCAAACTCGTTTCGAACGGCTCGGCGTCTTCACCTACTCGCACGAGGAAGGAACGCGCGCGGCGAAAATGCTGAATCAAATTCCGGAACGCGTGAAAAAGCAGCGGCGCGATCGTGCCATGGCCGAGCAGCTAACGGTTGCGCGGGAGATCTCTGCGGCCGCGGTCGGACGCAATTTGCGTGTGCTTGTGGAAAATGAAGCTTCCGCCAAAGAACTGGCTCAGGCCAACGTCAGTTCGTGGGAACATGGCCTCATTCGCAGCCGAGACGAGCAGGCAAAACCGATGAAGGGCCGTTATCTCGTGGCCCGTGGTGAATCTGACGCTCCCGACATCGATGGCCGTGTGTATGTTCGCGGGAAACTGCCGATCGGCGAGTTTGCGCGCGTGAAAATCATCGGACACACCGATTACGATCTGATGGCCGAACCGGTCGCGTGATCGGCGTTCTTATTGGCCATCACCATTCGGGTTTGGCGAGGGAGCCGCATCGAAATCGAGCAATTCGACTGATTGCTGAATGGATTGATTGTAAAAAGCCTGTTCCGCTTGCGCATCAATCCAGCGCTTTTTGTTTCCCAGCATCCATTCCACAAGCGCGTCGCTCTCCACGCCGGTCACCGTGGCGAGCTTTCGCGTGAAAAGCGTTTCGAAGTTGACTTTGAACTTCGCCTGTTGCCCGTGCTCGATCGCCTGCAATGTGTCCGCACGCCGTTGCTCGTCGGCAATCGAGTTGGCCCAGGCTCGAGCCGTGTCGGGATTCACGGCCGCCACGGCTTGCGCGTATGGCGCTGCCATCTCGGCATAGTGTGGATGATCCGCCTGCTGCGACAGCCAATGCCCGGCGGCGTTGATGTCCCTGGCGGCCCAGGCTTCCATGGTGCGGCTGAAACCGGTTCCCAGAACCTCCGAAGCCGGACCGTTTAAAGACTTCAACCAGGTCAAAGCTTCCACAGGCGAAGTTTCCGCCAGCTTGACGGCGGTGGTGGAAATGGCCTCGCCCGCCAGATACGGTTGCATCCCTTGCTGGGCGATCCATTGGGCGGCCGCAGCCGGATCGCGGTAAAGCATCGCCTGAATTACTTCATCGAAGGCCCGCTGTTTGTAGAGCTGATTGTGGTCGTCATCCGGAATGCGCGCAAACCACTGTTGCGCCGCAGGTAATCCTCCGGTCAAAAGGCTGCGCTGCAAAAGCAATTCCCGGAACTGGTCGCGCGAGGTGCTCCGCGGCCGCGATTCCGCATAAGCCGCCGCCGATTCAAAATCAATCATGGACCAGCCATCGAGCAGGCCATAAATAATCGCTTCCTTGTGTTCATAATCGGGGAGCATGTCGATCCATGCGCGCGCGGCCTGTGGTTGAGTCGATGCCCAACCTGCGAGTGCCGCCAGAACTTCCGCCGAGGCGGCGGGTTGGGGCGCATCGTGCGAGGCATGCTTGAGAGCAGCCGAACCATCAAGTTTGGCCCAGGCGCGCAGAAATAGCCGAAACTCATCGCCGAAGGGCATGGCATTCTTCCGCGCGCGCTCGAATGCACTGGCCGCCAGTGGCGCGTTCGCAGCGGTCAACCGGCTGAGCAAAGAAGAAATCATTGTGGCGCGCCGGACGGGATCGGGTTCAAACAGGGCGCGCTCCCACTCCTCAACAAAACTGCCGGCAGCGTCACCGGCGCTGCCGTCATTTGCGCTTGCCGTTGGCGCGGAGTGAATCGCGAGAGAACTGCCATGCGCATTGCCTATGCGACCGAATCTGACGGATGCTTTGGAATCGGCAGCGTGCTTTTGCTCGGCGAGGTTCGCCTGCAGTTGGGCGATCTGTTCACGCAGTTCATGATTTTGAAACCATTGATATCCCAAAGGCAATGCTGCGAGGCACGCGACGACCATGGCTGATTTTGTTTTTGAACCAATCATAAGTTGAATGGATTCCAGAATGGTTAATTTGGCGTTGATTTGCGCGGCCGTGATCAAGGCGGATCGCGCGACAATGCCGGCCAGTGCTTGTGGCGCCGCTTGCGACCATTGCGCCATCAGCTGCGAGGTGAGAGCGACCGTCGAGAGCGCCACGCCTTTTCGCCGCAAGATGAGCGCGATTTTTTCGAGGGCGCGCTGGGTTTGTTTCTGGCAGGCATCGTCAGACTTTTTCAGCACGGCCCCAATTTCCCGAAAGGATTTGCGCTCAAAGAAACGCAGCAAAACGATTTCGCGGTCGGCGGGCGGCAACGCGGCCACCGCTTCATCGAGCAACGGCATGATCTCGCGCAACGGTTCCTGCCCATTGGCCTCGCAATGCCGGTAATTCCAATAAGCTTTCATTTTGTTTTGGTGCGCATGGCGCCGGCGCAGGGCTTCGGCGGCTTCGATGCAGGTGGTTCGATAAATCCAACCGGCAAGCGTCGGCCTGCCGCAAAGTTTGCCGGCTTTCCGCGCGAGAATGGTGAAAACATTTTGCGAAATTTCCTCGGCAAGACTTGGATCGCCAGAGCGGCGCAAGGCAATCCCATACACCATGCCGAGATATTTCTCGACCAGCGCGCGGAAATCAGATTCCGAGCGGCCCTGCTGAAAAGCGCGAAGCAATGCCTCGTCCGCTTCCGTCGATCGCGTCTGGCTCGTTTGTGTCATGGTCTTTTCCTATTAACCGGGTTCGAACGGCCAAATCCGACAGGAAATTATCTCAGGATTCCAGACAAGGGAAAG
>JBFMDG010000342.1:0-7879 GCA_040754135.1 Verrucomicrobiota bacterium | reverse complement strand
AGCGAAGAGTTCCTGTTCGTGGGCTGAACGGGTCGTTAACTCGACCAATTCCGCCGGCGTTTTGGTCTTTTCACCCGTGCGCGAGCGGAAGAGGGAAAATCGCACGCGCATTTGAAAGAGGCGCGCCTCGGCGGCGATGGGCTCGATTTCGCACACAACTCGCAAGGCCGCGCGCGGCGAATCGAGGTGGACTGGAGCGGGTGGCAGCAGCCAATTTTCGAGTTGCTGGATGAACTTTTGTTCCTGTTCGGCTTGTTCAATAGCTGCGAACCGCTCGAAATTCGCGTGAGCGAGCAGTTCCGTTGGCAAAGGGCGATTCGACCGCAGAAAAAGGAGCGCGGTTTCTTCGAGTCGTTGCGTGCCGCTGGCCGCGAGCAACCGGGGCCACCAGGATTGACCGGGGAAATCCTTCCGCGCCAGGGAAAGCTTCTCGAAATAATCCTCGAGAAGAAGCCATGCGCGCTGGGAGTCGCGGCACTGGGCAAAGGTTTGCAGCAACTGCCGCCGTTCTTCAATGGCCGCTTTGGAGTCCGAAAGCTCCCGGCGCAGATCCGCCAGCGCCCCGTAAGTCTTGTCCAGCACCGTGTGGTGCGCGTCGTATTTGGTAGTCGATGTCGGACGCGACGACAGTCCGTTTCTATTTTTAGGCATTGTCCCACCTGTACGGTGGTTTAACCATCTCGACATGGAATGGGCAAAACGGTCAATGATAAAGAATCGATTTTCGCCCGCTTTAACCCGCTTCAGCCCACTCGGCCGCTTCAGATTCAAATATTCGCCGGCTGTAACCGAAAGAAAATTTCAGATTGCTGTAACGTTTTTGCCCTCTGCCGCTATTGGACATATGAAAGCATGGTTGGCGTTTCTCCAGATGCGGTTTTGGCCAGCGACCGGCTATCGAACGGTTTTTGGCCGAAATGGGCGTTTTTCGCCGCGAGTTCGAACCAAACGGGACGGATGCCCGCCGGTTCGGCACGTCGCTCATCTACTTGTTGCCACTTTGTTTTGCAGCTCGGGAGGCTGGCGCTGCTCGCTTTCCTTGCCTTGGCAACGCTGCTGCAAGCTCAAATATGGGACGGCGGAGGCGCTCCCAACGGCAATTGGAGTATCGCAGCCAATTGGAATCCGGACGGCATCCCCCTGAACGACGGCAGTGCCGGCCTTCAGTTCGGAGTCAGCGCGCTGACGGCCTCGATCCTGGATATTCCCTGGAGCATTAATTCCTTGTCGATTCAAGCGGGGGCCTCTGCTTACACGTTTTCCGGCAGCACTTTGACTCTGGGCTCGGGAGGCTTCGCCAATAGCGCGAATGTGATTCAGACATTCAACGTGCCGATTGTTTTAAGTGCAGACCAATCCTGGTCGCACACGGGAACTGGCACTCCCACGTTTAATGGTTCCCTGTCGATCGGGAGTCACACATTGACGTTCAATCCGAGCGCCAGTCGAACCATGGTCCTCGCCGGGGCCGTCAATGGTTCAGGCACACTGATTAAGCAAGGTGCCGGCGCCCTTACCCTTTCCGCAGACAACTCGACCTTCAGTGGCTCAGTTACGCTCACCTCGGGTGCATTGAATCTCGAAAATGATTCCGCTCTGGGAGCAGGGACGTTGCGGTTAAACGGCGGCACGCTCCAATCCGCTGCCATCGCCCGCAACATTCCGGCAACGGCAAGTGTCATCCTCGACGCGAATTCCACTTTGAACAACACGGGGACGTCGCTGGGCTTGCGCGTGTTCGCTCCGGTGACTTTAACGGGAGACCGGACATTGACGGTCAACAGCGGTGTTTTGGCGGAGTTCACAGGTGGTTTGGGAGAAACGATCAGTAGCGCGTTTACGAAAGCCGGCACCGGCACATTGGTCTTGCGGCTTCCCGGCAGTTACACCGGCACGACGACGATTGCCGGGGGGACCCTGGCGCTTTTGGGTTTTGGAAACCAAATCGGATCGATCAGCAGCGCGAACCTCGTTCTTTCTGGAGGCGTTTTGGGCATGAGCGGCACCTTCTCCCGCGGTCTGGGCGCGGCCGCCAATCAGGTGCAATGGTCCGGCAGCGGTGGTTTTGCGGCGGTGGGCGGCGCGTTGACCATCGACAGTTTTGCCGGAGTCCCGGTTTGGGCAAGCACTCCGAACTTCTTACCGTCAGGCGCGGCTTTGATTTTGGGCTCATCGATCGCCGATTCGACAGTGACTCTGGCGAATGATTTTTCGCTCGGCAATGCCGTCCGCACCGTGCAGGCCGATGACAATTCGAGCACGATCGCCGACCTCGCGGTGATCAGCGGGATCATCTCCGAAACGGGGGGCACAGGCGGGCTGACGAAAACAGGGACTGGGGCTCTTATTTTGACCGGCAACAATACTTACAGCGGTGTGACGACAGTCAGTGCCGGTTTGCTCGGCTTAAGCGGCAACGGAACGATTGGGACTGGCAATCTGACGCTGAACGGAGGGGTGTTTTCTATCGACGGCACCTTCAACCGCTCGTTGGGCACGGGTGCCGGGCAGGTTCAATTTGGGAGTTCTGGAGGCGGGTTTGCGGCCTTGACCACGCCGATGGTCATCGATGCGTTTAACAATCCTGTTTGGGGCACGACCGCTGGATTCCTGCAGGCCAGCGCAGCGCTTACGTTCGGCTCCATTCTTTCGAGCAACGTGGTGACATGGACCGACGATTTTTCGCTGGGAGCATCCGGCACAAAAGTGATCAATGTGGTGGATAACTCTTTTAGCACATCCGATCTGGCCGAAATTACCGGGAACATCACCAGCACCGGGGCGGGACTTTCCAAAAGCGGCGCCGGCAAGTTAATCCTCAAGGGCAACAACAGTTTTACGGGAACTTTGACGGTGACCACCGGCACCTTGAATTTGCAGAGCGCTCTCGCTGCGGGAACGGCGGCCGCTGGCACCTCCGTCGCCTCAGGCGCCACCCTCGAACTCGAACACGCCTCCGGGCTGACGATTACCAGTGAAACGCTTTCACTGAATGGAAATGGCGTCGGCAATTTCGGCGCGCTGCGCAATGTCTCCGGCGACAATTCCTGGACCGGCGCGATTTCGCTCAGCGGCAATGCGCGCATTCAAGTCGATAGCGGCTCGCTCACCTTGCAGGACGTTTCCGGATCGGGGCGAACCCTCGATCTGTTCAACGCGGCGAACACCCAGACCACCATTAACGGAATCCTTACTTTGTCCACTTTAACCAAGGATTCTCCGGGCACGCTCATTCTCGGAGGTGCGGCGGCCAATTCAATCAGCCTGGCCACGACCATTCAGTCCGGAACATTGGTCCTCGCCAAAACCGCCGGGGTCGCAGCCATCGGTTCTGGCCCCCTGACCATCGGCAATGACACCGGGGCGACCGATACGAGCGCGGCTGTGGTGCAGCTCGCCGCTTCCCAGCAATTAAATGGTTCCGGCACCGTGGCCCTCACCATCAACCGCGATGGCCGCCTCGATTTGAACGGGTTCAACGACGAAATCAGCACCCTGAATCTTCGCGGTCCCAATGCCACTGTTCCCTCCGGCGGATCGGTCAGCACCGGCGCAGGCGTGCTGACCATCGGTGGCACGCTAACCCTGACGCTCGACAGCGCGACGACGCTCCCGGGAAGCATTTCAGGCCAGCTCAATCTCGGCAACGCAACGCGGAGTTTTTCGGTGAATGACAACGCGGCGGTTATCAACGACCTGATCGTCTCGGCCGCCATTTCCGAAAACTCGGTCGCCGGAATTACCAAAGACGGAACGGGGCGTCTTGTGCTCAGCGGGAACAATACGTTCACAGGAGCCATTGTGGTGAACAATGGCATTTTGAATTTGCAAAGCGACACGGCGGCGGGCACGAGCGCGAATGGCATTTCGATGAATGCCGGCTCTGCCATTGAACTCGAGCATCCAACCGGATTGAGCATCGGCGCCGAACCGCTCACGCTCGCCTTCACTGGCATTGGCAACAGCGGCGCGCTCCGCAGCATCAGGGGTCACAATTCGCTGGCCGGAAATATCACGCTTTCCTCCGGGTCGCGAATCAATGCCGATGCCGATTCCCTTACCCTCACGGGCAATATCAGCGGCAGTTCCTCGCTGAATATCGGTGGCGCTGCCGATATCACCCTTAGCGGAATTCTTTCCTTTGGGAATGCCGCCGGATCTTTGATCAAGGACGGCTCGGCCTCGCTCACGATCTCGGGAAGCGTCGCGAATACCATGACCGGTCCTTTTACGGTCAGTTCCGGCACATTGATTTTGGCCAAGTCCGCGGGTTTATCAGCGACCGGCACGGGCACTCTCAACATTGGAAACGACACATCGAGCAGCGACAGTGCACTGGGAATGGTGCAGCTCCAGGCCGCGCAACAAATCAACGGCACCGGCATTTCGAACGTGATCATCAACCGCGATGGCGCGCTCGATCTCAACGGTTTTGACGAGGAGATTGGCACGCTGACGATTCATGGCGCCAGCTCCGTCGCGGGGGGTGGCGCGGTAACGACGGGAACCGGGACGCTCACGCTGAATGGCAATGTCACACTGGTGCAGGACATCTTCACCACGCAATCGGCCACGATTTCCGGGCGGTTAAGCCTGGGCAATGCGACGCGAACTTTTGCTGTCTCGAACAACTCGGCTGTCGCGGAAGATCTGGTGATCTCCGCCGACATCACCGAATCGGCCACGGCGGGCATTACCATGAACCAAAGCGGGCGTTTGGTGCTCACCGGCGATAACTCATTCACGGGCACGCTCACCGTCTCCTCCGGCACCGTCACTTTGCGCCATGACAATGCCGCCGGAAAAACTTTGGGTGGCATTGATGTGTCCGGTGGCACGCTCGAATTGGAGAGCATCTCCGGTCTGAATATCGGTTCCGAATCCCTCCGCTTGTTCGGTCTCGGTTCCAGTCTCGTCAATGTCTCCGGAACAAATATTTTCGGCGGTGACATCACTTTTGTTTCGGCGAATTCGGTCATCCAATCCAGCTCCGGACAACTGACGCTCACGGGAAATGTCGGGACGGGCAATGGATTTATCGCCACGGGTTCCGGCAACATTGTGATCAGCGGACCGGTGGCCGGCCAGTCCTCCGGAATTCTGAAAACCGGTTCGGGCACACTCGAATTGAGCGGGGCTAACAGTTTTGGCAATGCGGTCACCATCAACGCGGGCACAGTTCGAATCCTTCACGACACGGCCCTTGGCCTTACCTCCACCGGAACGAGCGTTGAGTCCGGTGCCGCACTGGAAATCGCCGGTAGCATCGCAGTCGGCGCAGAAACGATCACACTCAGCGGTTCGGGGCTCAATGGCAGTGGGGCCTTACGGAATGTCAGCGGAAACAATTCCATCGCCGGCAACCTGACCTTGAATGCGTCGTCAGAGATCCAGGCGGACGCGGGCACCTTGACGCTCGACGGTAATCTCACTGCGGCGGGTCACGACTTAACGTTGGATGGCGAGGGCAACAGTGTCATTACGGGCAAGGTCGATCTCGGTTCGGGAGGGCTGATCAAAAATGGATCGGGCATGGCCACGCTCGCCGGCCAGACCACGTTGAGCGGTGGGATTCAAATTTTTGGCGGCACGCTGCTTTTGGGAGCCGATGAAGTGCTCGATGATTCGATGGGACTGACTTTGGCAGGAGGCACATTTGGCGCCGGTGGTTTCCAGGAAACGCTCGGAACACTCACGTTGCTCTCCGATTCCATGATCGATCTCGGCGCGGTTGAAGGGAAATTGCATTTCGAAGACAGCTCGAACATTACCTGGGCCACAGGCACCACGGTCATCATCGTCAATTGGACTGGATCGACGATGGATCAACTGCGGTTCGGGCTCAATTTCGGTTCGTTGACACCGCTGCAAGTGGCCCAAATCAAGTTCCTGAATCCGGCAGGCGGGCAGGGTTTGTTTGATGCCGCCCAATTGGCGGATGGATCGGTCGTTCCGATTCCTGAGCCGCAGCATTTCGCTGTAACAATTCTGCTGGGAGCGATTGTGCTGGGGCTGGAGCGAAAGCGCTGGCGGACTTTTCCAGGCCAATGGAGAAAATGGAACGAGCGTGTTTGGCGGCCCGCCGCAGGAATCGTCCTTCTCGGGACGGCCGTCCCAATAGCCGGCCAGGCGTCGATCAACCGGGAATACTTTCTCGAAAGCAATCCTTACCCTCCTTTGCGTGATATCCCAGCGAGTGCGGCTGCGGGGCGCGGGTTCGACCCGACGGGATTGCATGGTTACATGGGGTTAAATGACCAACCTGACACAACCGGATTGCAACCGTGGAGCAAGAGTCTGTTCGCCGGTGGGTCGGCCGGCGCGCAGTTCGAGTGGAACGACAACTTGAGCTTAATTGCGGAAAACCGGGAATCGGACTTCGCCATTGGTCTCCGGGCGGAAGCGGCTTTTGTCTGGCATCCCATACCCAAATACGCCTTGAGCCTGAATGCCGGCGTCAATTACTGGTGGTATTTCGATCATCCCGACGTGAGCGGATTGGCCGTGGCGCCCGACACGCATATCGATCACGCCTTCTTTTTAGGCGACGTACAGTTGCGATGGCTCGAACGCATTTCCATTCAGACTGATCCGGTGTCCAAACCGGCGCTTACCGGCTCGGATGTTGATCTGGCGAATTTTCGGTTGCTCAGCAGCCGCACTTCATTGGAAGCGGATTGGAGATCTTACGAGAATCTTGGTTTTGCCGCGGGATACGAATTTCGCGCCGATCGCGCGTTAAACGGTGGATTTGATTTTTTGAATTTGGAGAGCCACGTCCTCTCCGGTTCCGCCGGATACAGCATCACACCGCGCTGGACGTTCGGGGTCAACATTTCGCAGGCGTGGACCGATCACCAACGGCAGATCCTCAATGATTCGGATCGACTTGTCATCGGCCCGACGCTCGCATGGAAACCGACCGATCGATTGGTCGTGAGCGCTTCCGCGGGTTTCACGCAGGTTGATTTTGATACGAGCGGACGCGTGACGGACGGGTCGTCGTTTGAAGGAATGACGGCCTTGATTGGCTTGAGGCATCGGTTCAATCCCTGGATGTCCCATCGCCTGAGCTGGAGCCGCAACGTGACGGAGGGTTACACCAGCAATTTTGCCGTGGTCATGCCGCTGCAATACGGTTTGCACTGCCAGTTCTGGGAGAAAATGACCCTGGACGCGTTGTTGAGCTGGGAACGGCTGGAAACATCCGGCGCCGCGGGCTACAGCGCGCAACGTTATTTGTTTTATCTGGGCACAAGCATTCTCCTTTCTTCCTCGTGGCGCGCGGGCCTTGCCTTCTCCCACAGCTTGCGCTCCGCCACCGTGCGGCAATTCGACTACGCCCAAAACCGGATCACCATCGATCTCTCCCACACCTTTTAAATCCCATGAACGACCATGAAAATCCGAATCCGATCCGAATCCAAACTCGCGTCCTCACGAGCGGTCATGCTCTCGCTCCTCCTTTCCTGCGGGACACTTGATCCGCCAGGCATGGAGTTGCCGGCCAACTCAACCAACTCGCCTTCTGCCGAACTTCAGCCCGGAGATAAAATCCTCTGGCGCATCGCAGAAGATCCGATGCGCGGATCTGAACCGGCGCAATGTGTCGTCGGCGTCAAAGGCGAACTTCTCCTTCCGGTGAGCATCGGGTTTGACGATCACCTGCAACTCCATGTCGCCGGCAAATCCGCCGAACAAGTGCGGGAAGAGGCGCGCAGGCTTTTAGAGCAGCGTTATTATTACAAGGCCACCATTTTTCTGCGCGTGCTCGAGCGGCCGGCGCGCCCCGGACAAGTCCTTTGTTTTGGAGCGGTGCGGAACAACCGGCTGGTGCTCGAACCCAATCGCCCGCTCACGTTGCTTGAAGGCGTGCTGC
>JBFMDG010000341.1:0-7886 GCA_040754135.1 Verrucomicrobiota bacterium | reverse complement strand
CACAAGATCCGAATTGGCGTGATCATCGAAGGATCAACCAAAGGCGACGGCCAGTTCCGCCCAATTAGGGACAAAGATTGCGACAAAGATTGCGACAAAGTTATCGACGAAGGATTAGGCGCAGCGGCTTGTGCCGGGCGTCGTGGTAACAACCACGTAATTCCTTTTGCCTTTGCGGAGCAGCAGGTGTTTTCCAAAAAGCAAATCGCCGCTGGAGACGAATCGCTGCGGATTGGCTTCACGCACGTTGTTGAGGTAAATGCCGCCTCCCTCCACATCTTTGCGCGCCTGCCCCTTTGACGGGCATAATCCCGAATGGACAAGCAACTCAAGCAGCAACAGCCCGTCGCCCGCGAGCTTTGGCGATTCAATTTGTTTCGTCGGCACCTCTCCGACTATTTCATTGAAGGTCGCTTCCGAAACTCCATCCAGACCGCCGCCGAAAAGAATTTCACTGGCGCGGATGGCTTCAGCCGTAGCTGCCGGGCCGTGAATCATGTCGGTGACTGTTTTTGCCAGAACCTTGTGGGCAATGCGCGCTTCAGGTTTTTCGGTGTGTTGTTTCTCAAGCGCCTCCACCTCTTCCCGCGGGAGAAAGGTGAAATATTTCAAATAACGAATGACGTCGCGATCGTCGGTGCGGATCCAGAATTGGTAAAAGCGGTAAACGGAAGTTTTGCGGGCATCGAGCCACACCGCCCCCGCCGCCGTTTTGCCAAACTTGGAGCCATCGGCATTGGTGATGAGCGGCAAGGTCAATCCGTAAACCGTGCGGCTGAGTTTTTTGCGGCAGAGATCAATGCCCGCGGTGATGTTCCCCCATTGATCGCTGCCGCCGATTTGCAGTTCGCAATTGTGGTCGCGGCAGAGCACGAAAAAGTCGAAGGCCTGAAGCAGCATGTAACTGAACTCGGTGTAGCTGATGCCGGATTCACGATCTTCCATGCGCGCGCGCACGCTCTCCTTGGCCACCATCATGTTGACGGAAAAATGCTTTCCGATATCGCGCAGGAATTCCAGGAAAGTCACCTGCGCCGTCCAATCCGCATTATCGACCAATTGCGCCGGGTTGAGCGTGGTATCGAAATCGAGGAGACGCCGCAGCTGTTCCTTCACTTTGGCGATGTTCGCATCCAGCATTTCCTTGCCCAGCAACTGGCGTTCGGTCGTTCGCCCGCTCGGATCTCCCACCGATCCCGTCGCGCCACCGGCCACGGCGATCGGATGATGCCCCTGCAGTTGAAACCGGCGCAACCCAAGCAACGGAACCAGGTTCCCCACATGCAAACTATCGGCCGTCGGATCGAACCCGCAGTAAAGCGTGATCGGGCCAGCCTCAAGCCGCCGGGTCAGTTCCGGCGTGTCGGTGCAATCGGCGATCAACCCGCGCCAGCTCAGTTCCTCAAGAATGTTCATGCGCGCGGCAATGTATCGCCGCGCTGCCGCAAGGGAAAAGAAGAAATGTTCACCTCACTATCCCGAACCCCGCAAGCAGGCGCGGCAGAACTCCTGGTGCGTGCAACCTTTGATTGCACCTGCAACAAAAGGTTGCACTGGCACCAGGGCTGTTCCGCCCCTGCCCCGCTCATGGCTTCACCAGTCGGTAGAACTGGTATGCGGATGTCGCCATGGTCAGGCTGAACTCGATCTGGCCGGTGGCGTCGGTAGTCGCTTCGCCCACCTCGGACCACGATTTCAAATCGTTCGACTTTTGAATGAGGTAACTTTGATTGGCCGATCCTGTGATGGACAATCGAAGCGTTCCATTGAGGAGTCGAATGCCGGCCAATTTCGGAACGACCTCTCGTTCCAATCGAAAATGGATCGGCGCCGGATCCGGATTCTCCACAAAGGCAAGCGCAGACACAGGCGGCTTGTAACCCAGGGCGCTCAACAGGAGGGAATCCGGCTCGACAAACCATTCGCCGATTGCGACCGGCAAATAGGCGAGGCCATCCGGACCGGTCGTTCCGAAGCTGAGATACTGAATATCGCTTTCCATTTGGTAGGCGTAGAGATCGATTCCGCCGAGCGGTTTGTCATCCGCCGATCGAACCGAAGTTTCCAGCCAGGCATCCGCGTACCTCATTTTAAAGTGATAACCTTTCAGACTGGCGCCGCGGGCCACGTCAAACCAGTCGGTAACCGCATAAATGAGTTCATCGTAAGGATACCAGGCATCGTAGGCATAGAGATACCAGTTGCCAGGCGACACACTGAGGCGGAATTCCCCTGCGTCATCCGATTGGGCGGTCGTGTAGTAACCACGGTCATCGACGGCGACGACGGTGACATCCCAGTCGGGTTCGCCATCCTGGTAAGTGATCAGGCCGGAGATCGTCGCCGAAGCCGAGGGGAGCGCGAAATTCTGTTCATTTACACTATCGATCGGCACCAGGGCTTCACGGTCGAATTGGCTGAGCACGCCGACGCTTTCGAGAGACCAGGGTTGCGGTTGGATGCCGTAAGCTCCCGGAGTGACAGCAACGAAATAGCGCCCGTTTTCGTCGGTCGCAGTCCAGGCGAGCGCGTCGGCGAACAAATTGAAAACGGCGATCTCGACGTATGGAAGCGGTTCACCGGCGTCATTCGTCAATTGTCCGTAAATCGCGCTGCGCGCGGCTGGCAGGCCGATTTGCAATCCTTCTCGATCGCCTTGACGCGTATCGACGATGATCGGTTTGGCTGGTGTCAAATAACCGGCGCCGGCGAGCGCATTTGCAGGGACTGAAATTTCCCAAACATCCTCGGTCACGGCCAGGTCAAAGAACCCGTCGGCATCGGTATAGTTCACGGTGAAATCGCCCTTTGCCGAAATGGCGACGATCTGCAAACCGGCCAGGCCGTGCTCGGATCGATCCACATCGACGAGACGGCCGACGATCTTTCGAGTCGCCGGAAACAGCTTCAGATCGACGGTTTTCGTTTCATCAAAATCGATGAATTGCTCCACTCCATGGTGCAATCCGCCGATCGAACCGGGCTTGACCGCGACGAGATGATAAAAATCGGGATAAGCGCCGATTTCATATTGGCCGGTGGCATCCGCAACCACCCCGCCCACGAAGTCGAATCCATCACCATACGCAACCAGGAGCGCGACGAAAGCATGCGGGACGGCGCGCCCGTTTTCCTGAACCTGACCGATAAACCGTTGATTGACGCGATTTTCATCCACGACCTGAAAGCGTGTCTGCACTGGTAAAAAGCGTCCGGCAGGACTCGAAATGCGAAACACGTACTGCCCGATGATTTGCGACACGTAAAGATCCAGAAAACTGAGCCGCGCGGTAATGGAACCGTCCTCGGGAGTGATGTCGCCCGGAATATTTGGATTGGGCAGCCCGGCGATTTGAGAAGCTTTACCGTCGGTGAGAAGAAAGCTTTGCTGCAGGATGGCGTCGGGAGGAATTTCTCCTTGCGTGTTGTTGACCTGAAATTTTTCGACGCGAACCGTTTCTCCACGATCGAGGCCGGAGATCGTCAACTGCACGTAGCCATAAAAATCTCCTGAAATCTGGGCAGGCGACAGGGCGACGGTTGGAGGCGCCGCCGTGATGTTGGCAGCGAGGCGGATCGAGCGGCGCTGTTTCAGTGCAGCGCGCTGTCCAATCGGCGCATTCCAGTTCACCGAGTGAACGACGCCCTCGCCGGAAATACAGGATCCAGTTGAAGGCTCGGGGCAGTATTGCACATGGGTCGATGCTTGAACCGGCGTTCGAGTGTCGCAAAGGAGGCACGCGCCGATCAAAACAAGCCATGACATCAATCTGGCCGGGAAGCGACCGAGGCTGTCTTGAGCCTGCCTAGGAGCTGGCCGGCAAGTTGTTGGTTTCTTCGCGCCGGCACATTGGAGGCGAGCGGTTGTGGTGTTGGAGTGGAACGTTGCGTCAATCGGGGGATCAGCAGAGTTCGGTTTCATATCGAGTCGCATTGGGTTGAACACATCGGCTGGCGCTCATCCATGCGTGCGAGTGGGAACGCATCACTCACTCACACGGACGGCGGCAGCGGTGTGCCATTGCAGAACGGAGAGGAACTTAACGATTGGAAAATGAAAATGGTCCCCCCATTAAGGGTGGGAAGATCGCGAAGAGGATTCCTGAAGACGGATGTGTTTCACGACCGCTTCGGTGCGCGTGCGAACGTGGAGCTTGTCGTAAATGTTTCGGATGTGCCATCGCACCGTTTCGAAGCCGATGCCGATTTTGTCAGCGATTTCTTTGTAGAGGAAGCCCTGCGCGAGAAGATCGAGAATTTCCGATTCCCTCGAAGAAAGCGTGGCTTCGACGGTTGGAGTGATTGGCTTGCGGAAGGCCAGCACCACTTTGCGGGCAATCTGGCTCGTCATCGGCGATCCGCCGTTCTTCACGTCGCGAATGGCCTCGAGCAATTCCTCGGGCGGCGTGCGCTTCAACAAATAGGCCACCGCCCCGGCCTCGAGAGACTCGAAAACGCGATCGCTGTCCTCATAGACAGTGAGCATGAGCACGGGCAGTTTCGGCACCAGTTTTCGCAATTGCCGGACGCACTCGATGCCGGACTGTTTCGGAAGGTTGATATCCATGAGAACGACATCGGGAGATTCGACAGGGATGCAGCGGAGGGCGGCTTCGGCGGTGGCATGGGCGCCGCAACAGACAAAACCCGGCGCGTCCTCGAGCAATTGGCGGACGTTTTCACGCAAGTCGGCGTTGTCCTCGACGATTGAAACGCGAATCATGCCTCCTCCCGCGATGGCGTGGTTTTCATGCGTCTCAGGCTATCGCGCCAGGCAGCAGTTGCGGCCCCCCAAAAAGGAGGGTGGCCGCGCATAACCCTTGGCCACCCTGTTTTCAAACGCGCCTCGGACCAATTGGTTTTTGTCATGCAAATGGTGTTCAGGAATGGCGCGCGCCATCCCATCAACAAAACGATCAGGACGATTCCGAGCGAGCGGCCGTTGGATTGGAATCCAAAGGCACTCGCAAATTCAAGCGCAGGCCGCGTCCCGGCGCGGCCTCCCATTGAATGTCCCCGCCAAGATCACGAATCCGCTCCTTCATATTGACGAGGCCATTGCCGTCGCCTGCGGCCTTCGCGGGGTCAAACCCGCAGCCATCGTCCTCGACGATGATCTGGAGCTGTGTTGCGGCGACACTGAATCGCAGGTGACATTGGGTGGCGCGGGCGTGCCGCACCACGTTGTTCAGGGCTTCCTTGAGCACGAGATAGAGGTTGTGGCGAGTCTCAGCCGAGAGCCGCTCGTTGGGGAGCTCCAATGGGACGTCCAGCCGGCAGCGCAACCCGGCCGTGCGCAGATAATCCTCCGCATAGCGGCACAAATAAGTGACGAGGTGATCGACCGTGTCGTTGCGCGGATTGACTGCCCAAACAATTTCGTCGAGGGCGCTGACGAGGTTTTGGCAAGTCGAGGTGATCGAATGCAGGTGGGTAGTTGATTCCCCGGGCCGCGCCAAACCACGATGGGCTAATTGCGTGATTTTGGTGAGGCTCGATCCGAGATCGTCATGGAGATCGCGGGCGATTCTTCCGCGTTCGCGCTCGATGGCTTGTTCGCGTTGGAGTCGTTCGATTTCACGGCGATGCCGTCGATGCGCCGTGGCGTAGGCGATGGCGGCGAAGGAGAGCGCGCTGAAAAGGAGGGCACTGATTTTAAACCAGACCGTCTGCCAAAAGTGCGGCATGACCAATAGACTCAGAGCGGCGCCTGTCTGATTCCAAACGCCATCGCCATTGGCGGCGATAACGCGGAATTGGTATGGGCCCGGCGCGAGACTCGTGAAAAACGCCTGCCGCCGATGGCCCGCGGAGACCCAGTCATCGGCCAGTCCTTCGAGGCGGTAACGAAACTGAACCCGTTCCGGCGCCGCGAAACTCAGGGCCGTATAGCGCACTTCAATGCGGCGCCGGCCTGGTGGAACCTTGAATTGAGGAGCATTCGCGGCGTCGGCTGGTTCTGGCTTCAGCACCATTTCGTCCACGCGCACTTCCTCGATCAGGACCGGGGGCGGATTCGTATTGAGCGGCAGAGCCTGCGGAGAAAGTAACGCCACACCGTCCGCAGTCGCAAAGGCCAGCCGGCCATCGTTCAATGGGCAAATCTTCGGCCCGGAACGTCCGGTGATTTCGCGCGTTTGCAATCCGTCCCGCCGGCCAAACGTGTGCACGACGACCTCGGCATCGGTTGGCTGGGACCATCGCGAGAGATCAGACCGCGGCAACCGCGCAACGCCATTGGCGCAACTCAGCCAGAGCGATCCCAGTCCATCGAAAGCCATGTCACAAATAGCCCCGCCAGGCAGGCGATCGTGCGGAACACACGGCTGGAATCGGCCCTCTTGAAACGACCACAAACCCGCGTTGTAAGTGCCGATCCACAATGTGCCTTCCCGATCGCAAAGCAAAGACCAGAGGGCGGCAACACGCAGCCCCTCGCGTGCACCAAAATTCTGAAAGCGATCGTTGGCAAACGAGAAAAGCCCCTGGCCATCCGTGGCGATCCACACGCGCCCCGTCTCATCCTCCGCCAATCCACGCACGGCCTGGATTGAAGGAGACGCTTTCGATCCCATTTCCACAAACGCGCCATCAGGCTGGCGCAAAAACAATCCTTTGTCGCCGCCGAACCAAGTTGTTCCCGATCTTGATTGCAACATGGCGGTGACGAACACCGCCGGCTGTTCTGCGGCCCCCGCGGGGATCACCTGTTCACGCTTCCCGTCCTCGTATCGGAACATTCCATAGCCATCGGTTCCCACCCATAACGCTCCGGTTTCAGTGGAACAGAGTGAAAGCACGGGCAAGCCGGATGAACGCTCCTTCACCATCGGCCAATCGGGCCGCCATTCGAACAAACCGCGCGCCCTCGAACCGATCCACAAACTGCCCTCGCGCGAAGTAGCCACAGCCGAAATCACCGGTCCCATCAGACCTTTGTTTTCGCCGATCATCTGAAACGCGCGACGGCGAAGGCGATACAAGCCATTGTCAGCGCCTGCCCAAATGTTGCCCTCATGATCCTCCATCACGATCGAAACGTCGTTGGCGAGGACGTTGTTCGCTTTGGAAACGCTGCCGAATTGGCCTTCACGTCCCAGGAAGCAAAGCCCCTGCCCTGCGGTGGCAAACCAGAGATTGCCCTCGCGATCATCGATCAGATTATGACAAGCCATTTCTCGCCAGGGCAGTCGGCGGCTGAGCCTGGCCGCAAAATCCGATTGCACTTCCCACAACTCGGTTCCGCGCAGCATAAGAAAATTACCGGCGCGCCGGCGGAACAACACCCATCCATGATCCGGTGGAGGTGAAGTGGTGGAGATGCGTTTCCATCCGCCCGCCTCACGCTCGAACAATCCACCCTCGGCTCTCAGTAAAACTTTTTGCCCGAAATCGCTGAATACCATGAATTGTCCAGGCGCGACATTTTCCGGCAGGAGCAGCGGGGTGAGGCCGCTTTGTTCCCAGCGAAAGAGGCTGCCCTGTTTCATGACCAGCATTTCGCCGCTTCGATCTTCCGCCAGGCGCGGCAAATTTCGCAGCTCCGGATCCGCGATGAACGTGTCCCGCACGCGGACGATCCAGCGATCAGGCAAGGCGATCCAAAGCCGTCCCTGGCGATCGGCGTGCAGGCTATGCACGAAATCACTCGTAAACTCCGGCACGCGGCTGGAATCAAAAATCTGGAACGTCACGCCATCGAAGCGCACCAAACCCTGGCGTGTTCCAATCCAAACGTAGCCATCGACCGTTTGCGCAAGGGCCAGAACATGGCTGCTCGGCAATCCTTCGTCCGCTCCCCAGCGTTCGACCAGGTACGCATCCGAGAGTTGAATGGGTTTGAACGAATCCGAAATTCCCTCGCTGGCCACATCCGCGATGACACC
>JBFMDG010000340.1:0-7891 GCA_040754135.1 Verrucomicrobiota bacterium | reverse complement strand
CGCTCCCCTTCCGGGACAAAACCGAGATCAATGATGGCGCGCGCTTCGGTTTGTTGCGCCTGACGCAAGCGCTTTTTGATTTCCTGATGCGCGGGGGACTCGGCCAAATTGTGCACTTCATCGGGATCCAGCTCGAGATCGTAGAGTTCCTCTGGCGGTTTTGCTTTCCAAAACCTTTCCTGCGCCGCGTTGAGCTTTCCTTCCTCGAACAGCTTCTCCCAAACCCGCGTTGTCTGAGTCTGCCACATGTAATCCAGGTGCTGCCCATAAATCAGGTGCGGCATGTAATGGCGCACGTAAACATACCGGCCTTCTGTCACGCTGCGCACGCAATCGAAACGCTCATCCATCCTCCCTCTGAACCCATGCAAAAATGACGGCGCCGGTGCAATGAATTTTCCAAGGAACGCGCCGCCTTGCATCCATGACGGCGGTTTCACACCGGCCAGGCTCAGCACGGTCGGAGCGAAATCCACAAATGAAACCAGCCGATCGGACCGTGCACCGGGCTTGTAATCGGCCGGCCGAAGCTCTTTAAACTTCTCGGGAATGTAAATGACCAGAGGCACATGAAGTCCGGAATCGTAAGGCCACCGCTTTGATCGTGGCATGCCCGATCCATGATCGCTGAAGTAAAAGACGATCGTCTCTTCGGCCAAACCGTCGGCTTCGAGTTGTTCCAGAATTTTTCCGGCGTCCGCATCCGCAGCGCTCACCTGATCGTAATATTGCGCCCAATCGCGGCGCACTTCGGAAGTATCAGGATGATATGCCGGCACACGCACGCGCTCCGGATCGTGGATTAATTTGTGCGGCCGGACGCGAATTTTGCTCTCATGACTTTTTGTGGAATTGAACACCGCGAAAAATGGCTGGCCTGACGACCGATTTCGCCAGTGCGCCGTATTTGAAGATTCGTCCCAGACCTTGCCCGGCTGGTTGAGGTTGTAATCTTCCTTGGCGTTGTTCGAGCAGTAGTAACCGGCTTCGCGCAAATATTGGGGAAACATCTTTTTGCCCGCCGGGAATGCGACGTGGCTGCGCATGTGCTCGCTCCCGGTCGAATGCGCGTACAAACCGGAAATAAGCGTCGTGCGACTGGGCGCGCACACGGGCGCACAAGACCAAACGCGCGTGTAAATCATTCCCTTCGCCGCCAGCCGGTCCACATTGGGTGTTGTCGCGAATCGATCTCCGTAACAGCCCATCTGCGGGCCATGATCTTCGCTGGTCAACCACAGGATATTCGGTTGCATCGGCTCGGCAGCCGTCAAACAAAAGGCAACAAACCAGAAAACCACAGGCCAAAGAAAATTCTTTGAATCGAGCGCATGGCTCATATTTCGGAGAAGTTCTTTCGACTTTGTGAAGGGAACAATAAAGCGTCGCATGGGCAATTCGTTTTTTATGATGCCGTGGAATGGAGAAACGTTTCAAGAGGCATCAACTGCAAACTTCAAAACTTCAAACCTGAGGAGAGGATGACGCAAATCACGAATGGAAAATGGCGGCGCAGCGCTGCACAACTCAGTCGTTTTTAAATAAATAATGCGCCAAACGGCGATCATTCCAGCCGCTCGCTGGCCTTGATCGGTTTTCCTTCCCAAAACCATGTGCCGTTGACCTTTTGCAAAATGCGATGGGCGCTTCCGGCAACTGGCGGTGCCTCGGTTCGCGGCAGCCACTTTGAATGTTCGCGGACAATACCGGCGAATTCAGCGCGGTGCGCCACGTTGGTCCATTCATTCGGATCCAATTTGTGATCGTAAAGCTCTTCCGATCCATCTGCGTAACGAATGTAGCGCCATTGTTCCGAGCGCACGGAATGATTGCCCTGGTTATGCGTGGTGATGGCCGGCCAGGGGCGCGCGGCATGGGCATCGGTCAACTGCGGGACAAGGCTGTGTCCTTCCAGCCCCGGTTTGGACGGAAGTTCGCAGAGTTCCACCAGAGTCGGATAAAGGTCGAGCAACTCGGCGGGCTGAACGCAAATGCCGCCGCGCGCGACGCCTGGTCCCGCAAAAATCAGCGGCACGCGCGTGGACCGTTCCCAAAGGGAATTTTTGCCGGTGATGCCTTTTTCGCCGAGATGCCAGCCGTGATCGGACCAGAGCACCACGACGGTATTGGCGGCTTGGCCGGAGGTTTCGAGCGCTTCGAGAACGCGGCCAACCTGGCTATCCATGAAGGTGGTGCTCGCGAGGTAAGCGCGAACGAGCGGTCGCCATTGCGCCGCTTTTTCGAGCCAGGAAAGGCGCGGCTCGGGAAGTTTCCAATGCAGGAACCAGGCGAATTCCGGCACATCATCGCGATCGTGCGGCAGCACAGGCGGGAGCCGGGTTTCATTCACGGGAAACCGGTCGAACCATTTTGGGGAAGCGAAGCAGGGCACATGAGGGAGGCGAAATCCCACCGCCAGAAAAAACGGTTTGCCTGTTGGAAGGTTTTTCAGTTGGGCAATGGCTGCATCGGCAATTTTCCAATCCGCCTGCTCTTCATCCTGCTCCGGAAACATGCCCCAATCCATGGCCCGGATGGCATCGGGAGTTTCGACCAGCTTCTTTGGTGGATAGGGCATGCCCGGCGCCGGGCCCCAGACATGGAATTCGTTGGTGCGTTGCGCGGGCGCAATCGATCCGTCATGAAACACTTTGCCGCAGGTGAATGTGAAGTAACCGTGCGCGGCGAAATATTGCGGCAACGTGACCTGATGCCGCAGAGCCTCGACGGCGCGAATGCCCGGAGCCAGACCGTAAATGCCGGTGGTGGAAGGCCGCAGTCCAGTCAGCAAACTGGCGCGGGAAGGATTGCAGAGCGGCGCCTGGCAATGCGCATTGCGGAAGAGCGTTCCCCGCGCGGCGAGCCGGTCCATATGAGGCGTTCTGGCTTGGGGATGTCCTCCCAGGCAGCCGATCCAATCGTTCAAATCATCGATCGCGATGAAGAGCACATTCGGACGCGCGTCCGCCGCCGGTGTTAACGAAAACCAAAAGGCCAGCGCCAGAAGGAGCGGCGCCATCGATCGAATCGGGAGAAACCATCGGCGTTTGTTCCGAACTGTGAGATCGAAATTCATTTCCAGGACAGGAAGATTCGGATGGGAGTCTCACTTCGTGCTCATCTCTGTCAAGCGTTGTTCATTTCGCTCCGGCCGATGAATTGGCGCTGGTTCCTGAATGGGAAGGCGTGGAATGGAGCGGTTTGGCATTGGCAGGCGGCCGGGTGCGTGGTTTTCCGGCGCGCAACACGCGGAGCGAGAAACCACGCCCATTGTCGAACGGTTCGACCACCGCTGAAATTTCCAGCACCGGATACCGCACCGTAGCCAGGCCGTAAGTCTTATAGGTCGAAGCGAACAATTCCGTTTCAATGATCCCTGTCCAATCGGCCAGGGTGATGAATTTCATCGGTTCGCCCGTGACCTGATGATGAATCCGATCTTCGATAATCAAGCCGCACATGACGATCTCCTCGCCAATGTGTTCGCCCAGGCGGCTCACAGGACAATACGTTTCCCAGGCAATGTCCTCGAACAATTCCAATGGGTGCCCGCTGGCCGGAAATCCAAACAGTTCCGCTTCCCATTCGAGCCGTTGCCGGCGCACCGGCTCCGTAAAGTGCGGAATCGAAGGCGCAGATCGAGGATCGCTCGCGGCCAACGGCGGGGGAGAGTGAAATTGTTCCTTCCGCGCGCAGCCTTCCCTGTTCGGCATCGGAAAAAGCCACATCTGTTCCGGCTCACGAACGTCGCCCGATTGAATGAGAAACTGCGCTTCCCAAAATTGCTCCGTGCGTGTCTGGCCAAACTCATCAAAAGCTCCGGCACGAATTAAAATCTCCATCTCCTCCGGCATCGGCGCGACGCGCCCATAAAAATCGGCCATCGATTTGAACTCATCCCGCCGCCGCTCTTTTAAAATGCGCTCATTCGTCCGCACCGTCAGCCCTTTGGTGTAGCTCACGGGAACGCGAATAAAAGCGCGCGGAGTGGAGCGGGCCGAATGAGGAACGCTTGCCGTTGCCGATCCGATGCCATTGCGCATGGGGCTCTCCGCCTTTGATGCGGGCGTGGGTGCGGTCTGGCGCGGCCGGGGCACGACCGTGAATCCCGGCCCTGGCTCATTGATCCATGGCGGCAGCAGGGGAACGCCGAGCCGATGGCATTCCAGCACATAGACGAGCGGTTGATAAAAGCCTTTGCCGTTCGTCAGCACTCCCGCCATGAACTCGGCCGGAAAATTTTTTTTGAGCCAGGCCGATTGATAGGCTTCGATGCCATAGGCCGCGCTGTGCGCCTTGCAGAAAGCGTAACCGGTGAAGCCGGCCACCAACGCCCAGACCTCGTCGATTTCCTTGCCGGTGCGGCCGAGCGCGCGCGCGCAGGCGATGAATTCCTGATGAATGGTGTCGATCGTCTCATGCTTGTCCTTGCCAAGCGCGCGGCGCAGGACGTCGGCGCGGCCCGGCGGCAGACCGGCAAACGCTTCGCAAATCTGGAGAATGTGCTCTTCGTAAACCACCAGTCCGTAGCTCCCTTTCAATACCGGTTCGAGCGACGGATGCGCATACGTGACTGGCGCCAGGCCTTGATAACGCCGCGTGAATTCGACTTTCTTGCTCTCGTTCGCCGCGCCCGGACGGATCACGCTCACAATCGCGATGAGCGTGTCGATGTCGCGCACGTTGCACATTTTGCAAAGCGTGATCATGGCCGGGCTTTCGATGTGATGCACCGCGCGCGCGCCACCCCCGGCGATCATTTCCCAAACGGCCGCATCGTTGAACTGCGGAAGATGAGGTGAACTATCGGCCATCGGCGGCAAGCCGTCATGGGTCGGAATCAAAACGCCGCCGCCATTTTTTGTCGGGCAGGCTGCGGCCATGGAAGAAGCGCATTCTGCCGCGGCCCGCGCGGATGGAGAGCCGGAGGCGGGTTCTTTCGTGACTCGAGAGTGCGTCGTGTCCACTTCGATTCCGCGTTCGCGCAGCATCGCACGCACGTCGCGCATCACCGCCAGGCCGCCCTGGGCGAGAATGTCCATTTTCACCAGGCCGATCGCCTCGACGGAATCCATGTCGAAATGGGTTGTCGGATAACCTTTGTTCGACCGGAAGCACGGCGCCAGTTCGGCCATCGGCTGGCGCGACAGCACCAGGCCGCACGGATGCATTTTGGGATAGCGCGGAAAGCCGTTCAGGAAATCGGCCATGTGCAGCGCCGTGTGGTACGGCTCCTCGTTCAACGGCAGATCGGCGCATTCCGGCGTGTGCGCCACCGCTTCGGCAATCTCGCTGGCATTCGTGAAATGCGGCAGCCGTTCGGTCACGCGGCGAATCTGGTATTCAGACACACCCAGCACTTTCGCCACATCTCCCAGCGCGCTGCGCGCCTGATAAGTCGAAAACCCGCCCACCACCGCCGTTTGTTCCGTGCCATACTTTTCGAACATCAAATCAATCACGTCGTCTTTCCGATCGTGCGGAAAATCGACATCGATATCGGGCAGTTTGTTGAGCGCCATCCGCTCCTTGTTCAGAAAGCGGCGGAAGTAAAGGTCGAATCGAATCGGGCAGACATCGCTGATCTCGAGGCAATAGCAAACCAAGGAATCGGCGGCGCTGCCGCGCGTGATCCATTCGATGCCGCGGCGGCGGCACTCCTGCAAAATATCCCAGACCACCAGAAAATATTCCTCGTAGCCGACATCACTGATGATGCCGAGTTCGAGTTCGATCTGAGGGCGATGCCGATCGGCGCGCGAGCCATAACGCTTGCTCAATCCTTCCCGCACCAGCTGGCGCAGGAACTCTCGCGGATTCGAGCCGTCGGGCGGGCGAAAATTTGGAAACTGCGGCTGGCCGAGTTTGAAATCGAAATGGCATCGCTCGGCAAGGTCGAGCGTGCCCCTCAGCAGATCGGGATGATCGCGAAACCGCGCCGCTATTTCGCCCGGCGTATGAAAATGAAAGTCGCCGCCGAAATTCTTTTCCGGATGCTCCTGCCGCAACAAGGTGAGCGTGCGAATGCTTTGGACGACGTCGTACTTCCAACGGTCGGACGCACGCGCGTAATGAATCGGCAACGCCGCGACGCGCGGGAGTTTTGCCGCCGCTCCGTCGAGCCGGCGCAACGCCTCGGGCGTGGAGATTTCGAGATAAAAACGGTCGGGAAAGAGCGTGGCGAATTCAGGGCAGGGGCTGACGGCGAGCAGGCCGTAAGAGGATGGAGGATTAAGAACGGAGGCGGGAGCGAAAGAGAAATTACGAAATTGAAATGTCGTGTCATCCGCGCCGCTGCGTTTCGCGGCGCGCCCGCCGCGTGGTTGCGGGGATGCTTCATTGGGCAGGACGCATTTTGCATGCGTCAACAACCGGCAAAGATTCGCGTAACCTTGCGCGTTCTCGACGTAGAGCCGGATTGGTTTGCCATCGATGCGCAGATCGGCGCCGAGAATCGGCTTGATGCCGGCCGCTTTGGCGGTCTGCACGAATTCCACCGCGCCATGCAAATTGGCCGTGTCGGTTAAAGCAATGGCGGGCAATTCGAAATGCTGCGCGAGCTTCACGATCGCCTGAATGGAAAGTGTCGAATCCAGGAACGAGTAGTAGCTGTGCACGTTCAAGGGAGCGAACGCCGTTTTCCTCATTCCTGCTTCCTTCCCGGAAAGAGCCTTCCCGGAAAAATTTTTACTTTGCGCGCCGTGCAATTTCGGCTCAGCCACGGGCAGCCCATTTTCGAGCGGCCTCGATTTCCAGCCCATCGCTCCGAGCCGCTGGCGTTGCAACACCGCGGCGTGATACGACGCACTCTGTTCCTTCAATGCTTCGGAAGCCGCGGGAGCCGCAGGAGCTGTGGAGGCATTGTTTCCGGATGAAGATTTTTTTCCGGCGGAAATTTCCGGGCCCGCGTTGTCCGCATCCGATTTGCGGTCGAGGACAAAATCGTGCCCGCGAAACACGACCCGCTCGCCATGCGTGCGCCGGAGTTCATCGACCGTTGTGGCGAGGCGGCGGCGCGCTTCCTGGCGCTGACCGGTTTCCAGGGGCAGTTCGGACCGGAAAAAGGCGTCGTAAACATTCGACAATTTCAGCGAGACGAGCCGCAGACTGACCCGTCGTTTCCAGGCCTGGCGCAGAAGCACGCGCAAGCGCGGATAAAGATCCGATTCGAGATCGGTCGGTTCGAGCAGGCTTTCGCCGCATTGATCCTCGGCCATGTCGTTGTAACGCACCTTGACTGTGAAGGTGCGGATCATTTTGCCGTCGGCGCGCACTTTCGCCATGAGATCGTCCGCCATGTGGCGCAAGGTGGCTTCGATGAATTCCTCGTCGGTTTGATCCGTGGCGAAGGTCTGCTGATGGCCGTAGGATTTGGCGGGGGCATGGGCGGGCACCACGGGCCGCTCATCGATGCCATTGGCGAAATTTTTCAACTGCGGCGCGGTGTTGCCCAGGAGCACAGCGAGCAATTCCGTGGGAGTGGCGGCAATCTGCTTGATGTAGGCCAGCCCGGCGGAATCGAGCCGGGCTGCGGTTTTCGGTCCGATGCCCGGCAGCCAGTAATTCTTCAGCGGATGCAAAAACGAAAGTTCCCTTCCCGGCGCGACATACTCGAACGCGGCCGGTTTGCGGAGTTTCGAAGCGATCTGGCTGACCAGTTTGTTGCTGCCGATGCCTTCGCTGACGGTGATCTTGAGCGCGTCGCGAATGGCGCGCTGAATTTTCTCGCCGATTTCCACGGGCGATTTCCGCACCGCCGTCAGGTCGAGATAACCTTCGTCAATGGCGCCGATCTCGACGTCGGGTGTGAAATCGTAGGCATAGGAAAACATCCATTGCGAGAAGCGCTCGTATTTTTCGAAATCGCCCGGGAGCACGATGAGTTTGGGGC
>JBFMDG010000339.1:0-7899 GCA_040754135.1 Verrucomicrobiota bacterium | reverse complement strand
ACCACGGCCACACGCTGCGGCTTTTAAAGCCGCGCTCCGCAACGCGGACCGCGGGTCTATGACCCGCAGCAGCTCCGCAACTGCGACGCGCTTGAGAAATCGGAAAACGTCTTGACCACGGCCTACACGCTGCGGCTTATAAAGCCGCGCTCCGCAACGCGGACCGCGGGTCTGCGACCCGCAGCAGCCCCGCAACTCCAACAACCCTTGCGAAGTCGGAGAGCGTCTTGAGAACGGCCACACGCTGCGGCTTTTAAAGCCGCGCTCCGCAACGCGGACCGCGGGTCTGCGACCCGTAGCAGCTTCGCAACTGCGACAACCCTTGCGAAGTCGGAGAGCGTCTTGACCACGGCTACACACTGCGGCTTGCAAAGCCGCGGTCCGACGCGACTTGATCTGCGTCAATGGCTGGCAATCGCTCCCGCCATAGAGTCGCTGGTTGTGCGCTGCATCACGACAGATGTCTGCGGTTGGGTTTTCGGTTTGCTCGCGCTCAACCAGGCCGCTTTCGCCGCTCCTCACGAAGCGTTGTCTCTCCAGGTCGAGGAAGCTCAAGGACGGCTTACCATTCAGCACAAACGCCGGCCGCTCCTCGTTTGTTCTTTCGCCGCGCATCAGTTTAAGCCGTACGTCGGCGAACTGTATTCCCTCACCGGAATCAATGTGCTGCGCGACGCGCCCGCCGATCATTTGCATCATCACGGTTTAATGTATGCCGTTCGCGTGAACGGAGTGAATTTCTGGGAGGAACGGGATCAGCCGGGTTTTGAAAAATCGATCCGACTGCTGGGCCATTGCATCGGAGAGGACGCACAACACCGGCCCGTGGCCGCGTTCACACACTTGATTCATTGGGTCGCCTCCGATCATCGATCCAACACCGAGTCGGAACAGGTCGCCTTGCTGGTGGAACGCCGAACGATCACAGTCGCCGTCGATGAAACCCGCGGTGAAGTCGCCGTGCGATGGTGTGGAGAATTCAGTGCGGGGAAAAATGCAGGCACGGTAAAGCTTCATGGTTCCGCTTACAATGGCCTCGGCTTGCGCCTGCCCGCGGAGTTCGATGCCTCGGCTCGACACCTCAATTCCGAACGAACCCCTTATTCAAAAGCCCAGCAGGGAGACGTCACCGCCGCCCGTTGGAGCGCCGTCTTTCAACCGCTGCAATCGCGCCCGGTGATGGTGGCCATTTTTTCGCATCACGAAAATCACGGTGAAACCCGCTTCTTCACCATGTTGAATCCATTCGCCTATCTCTCGGTCACGCAGAATCTGGATCAACAGCCGCTGGAATATCAGCCCGGGGCGAATTTCCAAATCAATTATCTCGTGTGCGTCTATTCAGAGCCGAAATCGGTGGCGTTTCTCAATCAGCGACAAGCGCAATGGGAAAAGGAGTGATGCCATCCCCCTTCCATCACCGCGCCGCTCTCGCGCTTTAACTTGCCCTCGCCGCAATTGGAATCTCGGCCTCGCCGCCACCATCGCCTGAACCGCGCCTGGCTTTTCCAATGGCTCGACAATCCGCGCCATGTTCGGCCCGGGTCCATTTGCAGGAGCGCCGAGCCGTCAGCGCTGAGCCATCACAAAACGATGGTTGAGCGCCGAGCCATCAGCACTGAGCCATCACAAAACGATGGTTTGTCCTGGCAAAGCGATCGGATATCGCCCTTGCGCGTCGGGCATCACCGGCGGGGGTGCATCGAGGTTTGAGATGGCATCGAGGCCGGGCGCCAGTTCCAGGTTGGAACGCAACGCTTCCTCGCGCGTAATGATTTTTCCGCTTTCGCAAGCCATGCGTCCCATGATGGCAGTGAGACACGCTTGAGCGCTGCGTTCCGTTTCGTTGTAAGGTTTGTCCTCGCGAATCGCTTCGAAGAACAGATCGAGCTCGCGTTGATACGGATCACAGGGCGGTCCTTTGTACTCCCAAATCAGCTGCGCCGGCGCAAGTTTGTGGCCTTTGAACAGCCGCGGTTTTGGCTGGCCTTCACCCAAAACTGCGGAGCCGGTAGTTCCGTGGACCTGATCGCCAAAAAAATCATAGGAGTGATGCTGATGCCGCCCTTGCGCGTGCAGCCGGGTGCCATCGGGAAAGGTGAATTCGGCGGCGTAATGATCGAACAACTGATCGGCTTCAACACGTGTCTGGCGACCTCCCATGCCCTGCACGGATTCGGGCCAGGCATTTTTCACCCAGCAGGCCACATCGAGATTGTGGATCAGCCAATCGACGATGAAGCTGCCATTGACCCACGTGAACGAACTGTAGTTGGCGATTTGATGCGCCAGTTCCGTGCAACCGGACGGCCGCGGCTTGAATGAAACGGGCCCATGCATGCGGTAGGCCCACAGGGTGATAACCTCGCCAATCCGTCCGGCGTGAATTTCGCCCACGGCCTCTTCAAGGGGAAGGTAATGACGGCTCATCAGCCCGCCGGCGATTTTCAGATTCTTCCGCGCCGCATCTTCTCCCGCTTTCAGCACGCGCCGAATGCCGGGGGCATCGACCGCAAAAGATTTTTCCATGAACACGTGCAGTCCCTTGCGCACCGCATATTCGAGATGCCGCGGTCGAAACGCAGGCGGAGTGGCGAGAAGAACCACATCGCCTTTGTCCAGGCAATCCATCGCGCGTTGAAAAGCATCGAAACCGATGAACCGCCGCTCTGGCGGGACAAACACCTGGCTCGTGTGCGTTTGGGCAAGCGCGTTGAGACTGCCAGCCAGCCGGGGCTCGAACAGATCCGCCATCGCCCAAAGTTGCGTCGGTCCTTGTGAGGACAGCGCATTTGCGGCCGCGCCCGAACCGCGCCCGCCACACCCGATCAGCGCGATTTTGATGGTGTTCTTTTCGGCGGTGTAACCCACGCGGGTCGATGACAGCGTTCCGGCCAGTGCCAGGCTGGTGACCGCTTTTCCTGAACTCGCCAGAAAGTTTCGTCGAGCCATTCGCCCGGTGTGCGGGGAGACGTTTGATTTCATGGGAAACTCCAAAGCAAAACGCTGCGGGCCACGGAACGTTCGAAGTCGGTTCCTTTCGCGAGCGGTGGCGGCGGGTTCAAGATTGCGCGGTCGTCATCGAGTTTGCCGGTTTCCTGGCTGCAATTCCTCTTGCAGCCAGTTCCGGCACGATGACGTTCTGAGCAGCGCATGGGATGAACAGCGTTGTTCCCTTCGAGCGTAAGAGGCCAATGACGAAGGCTGCTTGATCCAGATCAACGAATTGATCTGAAGCGTTCATGATATGTCTCGCGAATGGCTGGCGTAATGCCGCAAGGATTTTGGCCCGGCGCAAGGTGTGAGCGATCCGAATCCGAAAGTTCAACGCGTTTGCTCTCTTTCCTGGATCGTTTCCGTCGAGAGCTGGTTGTTCCAATGTGGAGGTTACGCGTCGGCGTCCGTTCTTTTTCCCCATCTGAATCGAACATCTTTTGAAATGCTCATGGAGGAGGAAGATTGGGGGGCGCCGCGCCTCCGCCATCTGAACCGGCGGCGCTTCGCGAGGGGATCTTTCGCATGGAATTGGTCGAGGCCGCTGGCGCCCGTGATGGTGCGGTGCGTGAGGCCGCAAATTCGGCCATTTTGCGCAGGTACTTCACCGCCTCGTGATTGGATCCCAGCGTCTCGATTTCGATGGCGAAGGCCTCCTCATACAAATCCTTGACGGGAACTTGAATGACACTCGCCAAATCGCCCAATGGATTGACCTGCACCGCGACCACACGCCGGCCGGCAGGTTGATTCTGCGAGCTCGCCGCGACGGACTGTTGGTCGCGGTGATGAATGTCTCGGGCGGATTGAAGAACCGGCTCGATACTGGCGGCGGCGCCTCGATTCCAAACAGCCTTCGCCAGCCCCACATAAGCGCGCGCCAGCAACGACCCGTTCGGAGATGAATAATGATCGCCGAGAACAGAAACCGAAGCGCGGAAGTTGGCGTCGGCGGTCGCATGGTTCCCAAGCAGCTTCTGCACGATTGCGAGCTGATAGAGCGTCTGGCCAACCAGAAAATGATTCGGACCGAAAAGCCGCTGGCGCATGGTTAGTGCCGCGGTGAGGCGAGACTCGGCTTCCGGCAGTTCTCCAACGTGGCGCAGCGCATCTCCAAAGACCGCCAGCGACTCGGCGAGAGCCGGATGATCGCCCGTATGTTTTTTCTCGGTCAGGTGAAAGGCTCGGCGACTGAGTTCGGCCAGGCGATGAAAGTGATTGAGGTTGGTCCAACTGTTTTCCGGCCAAAGAATTCGCGACAGCGCCGCTCCGGTTCGGTACTTCACCCCATCTCGTGATTCCTGCAACGAACCCAATTCATGATGAATGCTGGCGAGCAAGACGCAAAAATCGAGTTCCAATTCGGGTTTGTCGGTCAGAGCCTCGAGGGCGCGTTGGGTCATCGCATCCAGCGGTTCATCCCATCCTTCCGGTCCGCGTTCCAGCCAGTACATGGGATTGAAGGTTTTAACCATGTCCATCATGAGTGTGGCCACGCGCTCATTTTTAGCCGATTCAGCCAAAGCGATCTGGCGGCTGGTTTCGGCCGCATGGCGCAGAATCGCCTGGGCGCGCTCCGCACGTCTCGCCCGAAACGCCTGCCAGCTGCTCGCCACCGCACCAAGAACGAGCGCGGAAACAAGAGCAGCGGCGGCGGCAAACGCAAACTTGTTCCTTCGAAACGCTTTTTGAAATCGGTAAGCCGCGGATGGTGGCCGCGCCAGAACCGGCTCATAATTCCGATGCCGCTCCAGATCCTCCGCCAACGCATTGGCCGTTTCATATCGGCGCGCTCGATCTTTCTCCAGGCACTTCATCACGATCCAATCCAAATCTCCCCGCACCAGATGGATCAACTTGGCCCCCTCGACCGATCGCCTCTTGGCCGCGGTCGTCAATTCCTCCCCCTGCAACGTCGCCAGCCTCGTCGATGGCCGCGCCGGTTCTTTCTCCCGGATCGTCCGCCTCATCTCCTCCAGCCCCTGCTCCATCAATTCCCTCCCGTCAAAGGGCGTCTTGCCCGTCAGCATCTCGTACAGCAACACCCCCAAACTGTACACATCGCTCCGCGTGTCGATGTCCAATCCGCTCATCTCCGCTTGTTCCGGGCTCATGTAGGCCGGCGTCCCGATGAACTGATGCAATTGCGTGTAAATCGTCGCCTCCGTCAGCCGCCCTTCCGTCGCCTTGGCTATCCCAAAGTCGATCACCTTCGGCACCGGCACCCCGTCGTGCAGCGTCACCAAAATGTTCGACGGCTTGATGTCCCGATGAATGATTCCTTTCTGATGCGCGTGTTGAATCGCGTGGCAAACCTTCACGAACAAATCCAGCCGTTCCGGCGTGCTCAACTGGCTCTGATCGCAGTAATCGGTAATCCGGATCCCGCGCACCAGTTCCATCACGAAATACGGCCGGCCATTTTCCGTGCTGCCCGCATCCAGCACTTTGGCAATGTTCGGATGATCCATCAGCGCCAGCGCCTGCCGCTCCGCTTCAAAGCGCGCCACCACCGCTTTGGTATCCATTCCCAGCTTGATCACCTTCAACGCCACCCGCCGCCGCACCGGCTCGGTTTGCTCGGCCACATACACCGCTCCGTAACCGCCCTCGCCGATTTTCTCCAGAATCTTATACCGTCCGAGCATCTGGCCGGCCGTTGCCTCCGCGCTGTCGGCCAGTTGCTCGGCGCGCGCCGCCGCCTGCTCTGGTTCACATTGCGTGGGCAACAGTTCCCCCGATTGATCGTGAGCTTTGAGCAAGGCTTCCAGCCGTGCTCTCATAGCCCCATCACCGCCACATGCTCTGTCCAGGAACGCGGCGCGCACCGCCCCGGTCAATGTCGCGGCGGCTTGAAAGAGGGATTCTTCCAAAGATTGCTCTGGTTTCATGGTCGTTGCTTTTGACTGCTCACCACTCGCTCTACCACCTCAAGCGCAGTTTCTCGGCAAAAAGTATGGGCCAACGGTCCGCTCAACGAAAAATCCTCCAATCCCACCGCAGACGCCGGTCTCGGAAGCATCCCCAAGCGACTCATCGGTCCGGGCGAACTTTGGGGCTTTCATCAAACGCGGTGAGCTCGACTCGCAGCCATGCTCGCGCATAGGCCCACCATTGTTTGGCGGTCGGCACGGCGATGCCCATGGCGGTGGCGGCTTCATCGAAATTCATTCCGACGAAATAGCGCAGCCGGACCAATTCGGCTTTTCGCGGTTGAAGGGCGGCCAGTTTCTCGAGAGCCTCGCTGACGGCAATCAAATACTCATCATCGACAGACGGAGACGGAATTTCGATTTCGTCCAGCTCGATTGGGACCATGCCTCGGCCTCGTTTGGCGGCGAGCCTTCGCCTGGCGCGGTCGATGAGAATGCGCGACATGGCTTCGGCGGCGGCGCTGAAAAAGTGAGCGCGATTCTGGAAGGCGCGCGGCTCGTCGCCTCCGAGGCGTATCCAGGCCTCATGCACGAGCGCTGTGGGTTGCAATGTCAAAGCCGCGGGTTCATCGGCCATTTTTCGCGCAGCAAGGCGGCGCAACTCTTCGTAAACCAGAGGGAATAACTCGGCGGGCGCGCGGGCGTCCCCTTGCTGAGCACGTTCCAGGACACGAGTCAGTTCACTCATATCATATTTATTCCGGATAACCCCGAGGCATCATCTTGCCTCAGCCATTCGCCATCCATCGAATGTTGAATGAATCCACCGTGATGCGGCACGCACGAATTCGAATTGCCGGAACAAACAACAAAAACGGCCGGACAGTTTAGACGCACATCGAATCGTCACGCTGGCCCATGTGGAAATGGCTGAGTGAGGATGCTGCCAGACCGCATTGACCTTGTCCACGGTCCAAACACGAGCCGTTTCATTTTCAAACCGACTGCGGGTCGCAGATGTTTCCGACTCGCCACGGCTTCGTTCCATCAGCGAGCATGAACAGTCAACCCACCGATGGAACGAATCGGAACGACGGCTGAGAAATTCGGAGCGGAACCGCTGGGCAAATCAATCCGGGCCAGCGACAGCGCCTTCCATGAAGGCGTAACACAACATGTGGCAAATTCCCATGTGCGCGTCCTCGACCCGTCCGTAATGTTCGGAATCGATGACGATGACTTTGTTGGCGATTTGGGCGAGCCGGCCACGCCTGGCACCGACGAGCGCAATGGTGGTCAGTTGATTTTCGACGGCCCATTCGACCGCTTTGACCAAATTGGGAGAATTGCCGCTGACGCTCATGACGAGCACCAGATCGCCCGGTTTCGCGTAGTTCATCAACTGGCGTTTAAAGACCTCTTCGTAGGCGTAATCGTTTCCGAGCGCCGTCAGCCAGGAAACATTGTCGTTTAACGAGAGCACACGGAAGCGTCGAGTGAGTTTGTCCGAGGAGCCTTTCCCGAGATCGGTGGCGAAGTGCGAAGCATTCGCGGCGCTGCCTCCATTGCCGAAGACAAAGATCTGCCGATCATCTTCGAGAGCGCGCTGGAGCATGGCAATCAACTCCCCCACCGCCTCGATGGGAATCGAATCGAGCGCCGCCTTTTGAGATTTCAAATATTGTCCAATCCAATCGTTCATCGCGGGTGATTATGGCAGAACGCGCGCAGCGCAACCAACCATTTCATTTCAGTGGCTGACGAACCCGACCGGGTATTCCGAGGCTCACCTTCCTTGTGCGCAAATACTGACTCGGCGCGGGATTGAACACAGTTTTCGCGAGAATATTGATTTGAGATTTCGGCATGAAACTCGACGCGGTGTGCCGCACGGCCGCAGAAGCGGCAGCGATTCCGCACCACGTGAGTGCTTCAGATTTTAACCGCAACAGCCATAGTTGTTTTGGAGGAAATTCGCGTTCCCGACCCGGTTGAGGAAATTCTTTTTGCTTGCCTGTCGCCGAAATTTTTC
>JBFMDG010000338.1:0-7924 GCA_040754135.1 Verrucomicrobiota bacterium | reverse complement strand
TGAGCCATTCCTGCCGAAGAAGATTGAGGAACATGGTCGCATGCACTTCGACGGCCGGCATGAATAGGTAGGGTTCGCTCCAGCCCGAGTGCGGGCTGCGATATTCATCACGGCGTTCTCCGTAAAAACCGGTAATCGGCCGCGAGCCGATGAAGATGATTTTGTCGCGGAACAAGTCGGGGTTGGCGCCGAAGAGCGCATAACTGTAACTGACCTGCGGCAAGGTCAGCGGCGGCCCATAATAATTCACCCAACGCTCCTTGAGCCGATCAGCAGGAGATCGTGCCACGGGATACCCGAGCTTTTCCGCGGCGATCCAGGTCAAGCTCGGATAATTCTGTGACGAGAAGGTGTGCAAGTGCTGGCGAATGGTAAAGTCCGGTTCGTATTTGAGCTGGGCCACACCCCATTCGAGCGCTTTCTCCTCGAACATGGCGTAAGGCGGAGTGAGCGTTTCGGTTTGCGTCAATAAATCGCTGCTGGAAACGGGAGTGCCATAGGCATAATCCGCAGCCAAAATCACCCGGCCATTCCGCTCGATCGCTTCTGCCAGCGCCAGATCCGCTTCTGGATCCATACCAGGATCAGTGAAGAGCACATCGAAAACGACCGCTTTCGCGCCGGCAAGCGTGAGGACATCGATCAGATCGGCATGAATCGATCGATCCCATGGGGCATTGAAAGGTTGTTCGAGCTCAGCATGCGACGCTTCATCCATGTAGATGATCAAGATTTCCGAATCCTGAATCCCCGGCCGATGATACATCGAAAAGTCAAACAAACTGTCGTAGCTCGACCGCGTCAGAACCTGATTGAGGCGCAAACCGGTGGAAAACAAAACCCAAAGGCCCGCGAAAAAAACCAGCAGCATGCCCAAAGCACCGGCCAGGAAATTAGGATTGATCTTCGGTTTCACAGGCCTTTTCGAACTGGATAAAAACTCTGACAGATACGGCGCATGCAAATCTCAGTTCAAAAGTTTAGTCTCAGGCTGGCGGTGAAGGTGCGTTCCCGGGGGAGCTCAGAATAGAGGTTGAGCGGGTTCAATTGATAATCCTGATCCGCCAAATTCAGAATGCCCAACCGCACTTCCGCCACACGCCCTGCAAACCGGTAACCGATGAAAATGTGATGCTGCCAGAAATCATCCCCGGGCCGGTCGGGTGCGTATCCTTTATTGCTTTGCTGCGACCAGACCGAATTTGCCTGGCTGAATACTCCGCTGGCGTGGTTGAACAAGATGAAAAAATTGACCTGATGCAGCCTTGATTCGAGATCCCGCACTGTCCCGGAAGCGGTCGCTGCGTATTGCGGCCATCGATCGTTCAGGCTGGCTTCACTGATCCGATAGCGGGCCCCGAGCGACCACTCGCGGCCGAGCAATTGGTTGAGAGTGAGAAAGCCCGATTTTTCTTCGTATTCGAGTTCCTGCCGCACTCCCAAATCGCCATCGGGGATGGGCAGGAAGGCATGAGAATTGGTCACCACACCCACCGTTCTCGCGCCATCCGATCGAAGGATTTCTCCTTCAAGCACGATATAAGTTCCGGTGCGGAATTTGTGGTCCAACCCCGCGCCGAAAGTTTCGAATTCCGTCCCGGGCACAAAGCCAATCGCCGATTCGGGCGCGACACTTCGAAAAGCCTGAGTAAAGCCGGCGATCTGAGTGGGTTCGAGCCGGATGCTATTATCATAAAAAAGGCCGCCCAGCGACCGAGTATAAGCAGCGCGCAATGCCGTGTCCGACCAAGGCTGGATTACCACGCCCACTTTCGGGGAAACCTGATCTTCGGTTTGGCGACGAACGCCGATGGGTCCCAGGTCAATCTGATCGGGAAATTCAACACGTTCGTAAGCGATCCCGGCAATGAGTTGCAGCGGTTTGATGATGGACCATTGCTCGTAGGCGTAGAGGTTAAGGCGTTCGAGGTCGCCCGATACGGCGCGATTAAAACGAGGTCCGAAAGGAGTGCGGAACAAGTCGCTGGCCACGTCGAGCTCTCCGGTTTGATACCTGGCGCCGGCGATGAGGGTTTGATTCTCGGTCTGCCAGATTTGCTGCAATTCTGCGGAGAAAGCTTCGAACTCGCGCCTTGATGCCAACTGGAAGAAGGGTGAATCAATGAGCGCCAGGGGAGCACCGCCTCGGTGTTGGAGAAAAGGCTGGCGAGTGGCCGGGTCGTTCAGTTCCAAGGTATCGTCCAGGCGCCCCGCCAAAAACAGCGTGTGAAGGCCTGGATGCCATTCCCGGTGGTAACCGAGAAACACGTTTGGCTCCTGTTTTTCTTTGACGCGCAGACCGGCACTTGGCTCGTTGACCTGATCGTAATACTGGCTGACGTCGCCAGATTCGCCTTTGAAATAGAGTCCTTGAACAAAAATGCTGTCCTGCGGGGTGAGTTGTTGTTTGAGTTGGAGTGAAAGCGTGAGGTGCTCCAAGTCATTATTGGGGCGCTGGCCATTTTCCGATCGATAGGCGCTGTCGAAGGCGTAGCTTGTCCCATCTACCATGCCATGCAAGGTGCCAAACTGGTTCCAATCGCCTGAGCTGAAGTATTCCGTGAGCGAACTGATGCCGAGGGTTCGCCCTTCCACCCAGCGCGCGTAGTCCTGGACAAAATGGTTCCGGGAAAGATTCTCTCCACCCGCAGGTGCGAGAAGATTTCCGACAAACAATTCGCTGATTTCCGCCGTTTCGTGACGCAGATTGAACGATTTCGGATCGCGCATTGCGCCGTAACTGTTGGCCAGGAAGAGGTGCCCCGAGGCATTGGCGTAATCGGCAGCGGCCGCGCGCGAGGCTTCACGCAAACTGACCTCGAAAAGCCCCGCGTCGCGATAGATGGATGCGAGATTGGCACTGCGCACCGCGCGATCCTGGTCGAGGAGAAACCGGGATCGGAACAACTGGCGGTTGTCGTTAAGCCGTTGGGATGTTTCGAGATCACGGACAGCTTCATTAATGCGGCTTTCGCGCTGGTTGAGGAGTGATCCGTAAAGCCAGGGTGTTGGATCATTTGCATCGATTTTTTTGGCCAGCTCGAATTCTTTTTCGGCCAGTTCCACCTGACCGGTTTGGGCGAAGGCTTTGCCAAGCGCACTGCGCAAGACAGAGCGATTCGATTCCAAGGTCACGGCCGTTTGCAAATCCTGGCGCGCTGCGTCGTGATGTCCAAGCCGCATGCGAGCCAGGCCGCGGCCTGCCCAGGCATTGCCAAGGGCGCCATCTGCGTCGATGGCTTTGTTGAACGAGGCCAATGCTTCATCGGGCTTATTTTCCGCCAGCAAAAGGTAGCCTTTAAGGGCGAGCCCTTCGGCGTGTCGGGGAGAGTGTTGCAATCCTTTTTCGAGCGCGTCGCGAGCGGCCGCGATTCGGCCGAAACTGAATTCGAGTTCAGCCACTCGAATCCAGGCAAATCCAAAAGTAGGCGAACGCCGGGAAGCGTGCCGTGCTGCTTCGAGTGCTTCCGCCAGTTCAAACCGAGCCTGCCGATGATAACTTTCCGCCATCCATTCGCTTGTGGAATCCGGCGATTGCGGCCGCGCACGCGTTTCGTTGCGAACCGTGGCGATGAGCAGACGTAACGCATCAGCTGCTCGAACGCTGCGGCCGGTTCCAGCCAGGAGCTGCTCCGCTTCGTCCACCTTTCCCACCGCCAACCTGAGGCCTGCGGCATAAATGCGCATGGCATCGGAGCTGGTCTCTTTCCCTTCGGGATAACTTGCGAAAGCTTTTCCCAAATCACCTGCTCGATAAGCCTCGAGTGAAGCCTGCAAATCCCTTTGCTCCGCGGCACTCAACCCCAGATCGGCCGGATCGAGCACCGCAGGATAATAAAGCGTCCATTGGATCACATTGACCGCGTTTAACAGCGGAGATTTTTGTGGAGGCTGGCCGGGTTCGACTTTTGCCTGATCACCGCTTTTCAAAGTCAGGCCGCCCGCCATGGTGGTGAGTTCAATGGCGCCATCCAAAAGCGAAACGAGTGTCAAACCGCTTTCCGCGACGGTGAGTTCAAACTCAGTCCCTCGAATCGCGCCCGTGGACAGAGGCGTGCGAAATTGCAGATCGGCCGGTTTTTCGCGGCTGAAGAAAAAAACCGATCCACCTTTCAGATCGAGCAGGGGCCGCTTGTCGCCGACCTGCGGGGGCAGGATTTGGAGGGTGGTCAGCTCATGAATGCGAAGCACGCTGGCATCAGTCAATTGCACGATGGCGCGACTATAGCGGCTGGTGCGGAGGCGATCGCCAAACTTCAATTCCTGTTTTGGTTTGGCCGGCAGCCAGGTGGAAGCGCTTGCGGAGAGGATCTCGACTTTTCCTTCGACTGAAAGAATGAGGCTGATGTTGGCGCGATCGGGGTGAGACGCGGTTTGAGCCAGTAACGAACTGGCACAGAACATCCAGGCCAAAACGATCAGTTGAACGCTTTTGAACTTCAAAGTTCCTGCTGCTTTTGGAGCTTATGCTCGAAGCTCCAGAGAGCTGTCAAGTTTAGCGCCGAAGCTCCGCATGGACAGGCCACGCCATACCGCTATTGGGCCGAGGATTGATACACAGTAACGGTTACTTTCCCGGAGCATAATCCACCTTTCCCGTCACTGATCGTGTAGCAAAAATAATCGCTCGAAGTCATCCCACGAGTCGGAGTGTACGTGATGTAGTCGCCGTTGCGGGTCACAGTGCAGCCACCATAACTCTTATTCGACACGGAGGTCACGGACAAAATATCGGAATCCACGTCGTAATCGTTTTTCATCAACGTTGGAATGTAAAAGGTGACGGAATAATCGCCGTAACGAAAACCGTAATCCGCGCCGGCAACCGGCGGATCATTGACTGACGTGACTGTCCAGTTGAAGCTCCTGCTCGTCAGGGCACCCGCCGCGTCCCGCACTGTCACCGTAATGACCACGGACCCGTTCTTGTTCAAAGCCGGCTTCAATGTGAGCGTCCGATTTGCGCCGCTCCCCCCCAGGGTGATGCCACTGAGTGGCAGCAGCGTCGAGTTCGATGTGCCAACCGACACGTGCAGTTGATCAGGTGCCGTTTCACGATCACCAATGCTGAAACTGATGGGAGAGGTCGTCGTGTCCTCCGGTGTGGTCAGGTTCGCAAAAGTTGTGAGCGTAGGGTTGACGTTGATCGAGTAATTCAGGTAAACGCGGCCGTAAGCTCCGTTGACCCCGTCAATGACCACATAGTAGATCGTGCCAGCGGCTGCATTGAATTTGAGAGCGCTGTCTTGGCCGTCCGATCCGCTGTTGTTATCACACATCACCGGAATCAAACTGGCCCATCCGTTGTTTTTCCCATCATCGTAATAAACCGCCAGCAGCGTGTCGTAAGAACTGCCATTGGTGTCGAGACTGGCCACGCCACTCTCGGGAGCCTCGTAAGCAAACCAATACGAAGCGCCGCCCATGACGCCGCAATGATTAGGCTCGTTTGGATCCTTGCCCGGCGCGGTATTGAACAACTGAGTTCCGGAATAGCCCATCACCATGGTGGAATGTCGCAATCCCAGGCGACGGCTATTAAGGGTTGCCCTTGCCCCGGAAGATTTCGCGCCCTTCGAATTCTTCAGCGCCTTTTCCAGGGCATCGACTTTTTTGTTTGTTGCGGCCGATGGAGCCCCTTCAGTGTTTACCTGAATTTCTGCCGGCGGAGAGGAATAAAGAAGATCTCCATTCGAGGTCAGGCGCACCTCGTAAAGACCGACTTTGTTTTCATCGATGGGGCCAAGTGCTAACCAGGGACTCGTCGCTCCAAGGAGATCTGCGCCATTAAAGGTCCACTGAACGTCCACGGGCGATGTTGATGAAAAATCGATCGACAAGGACACCTCCGAACCGAAGTTCACGGTCTGGCTGAGCGGATCGCTGTGAATGATCGGCAATTCCGCTGAGGTCACCAGCAAGGTCCAGCCGAGGACCACATTGCCCACTTCTTTGTCGGGACCGGAGACGGCGACATCGTACCGCGCCCCTTTTTTGGCATTAAAGCGCACGCGGCTCGTATGGTAACCTCCCGAATCATCGTCGCTGGTCACGGGATTGAAAATAGAGTGGTCGCCTCGGGTATAAACTGCGAGGACCGTATCAAAGTCGCTGCCATCCGTGTTGAACGTGGCAATTCCTGTTTCGGGAGCGGTCCAGCAAATCCAGATCGATGCTCCTGATTTTTTGCCATCATGCTTTGGCTCGCCCGCTTCGCGTTTTGCGCCCACATTGCTGCCCCGGCCGACACCAGCCAGATTTGAGATGCTTCCAGCATCCGACCGGGTGTCCGAAAAAGGAAGCGCCGGCGCGTCCACACTCACGAAAGCTGTCGCGCTGTTGACGGCTCCAAGTTCATTCCAGACGGTGACTGAGTAAGCTCCGGAATCGGCAGGCTGCGCTTTAAAAAGGAGGAGAGATGGACCGGTGGCTCCAGGAATGTTTTCGCCATTCAAGCACCATTGATAGCGCACCTCGGGAAAACCGTTGGCGACCACCGACAAGATCACGTCCGTGTCAGGAAGCACCGTCAGGCTTTCCGGCTGCTGGGTAAGTTGCGGAGGCGATAGGGTCATTGGGGAAAGATCGGCAGCGCGGAGCCCTTGAAGGTTCGTTAATATCGCGATCGCAAGCGCCATCCCAATCCTGATCAATTTCATATGGTCCCGGTTTTTTTATTTCTGCGGGGCTTTTTCGCTCGATCGATAATGCTTATTTTTGCTTTAAAGGCAACATTAATTTTCCGCGGTTTGGGAAGCATTTCCGTTCGAGTTTTGGCACAAGAAAAAGCGAGTCCACGGCAACGCCTCGACGGCTGGCGCCTCGGCCATTTGGCCCTGTGTCTTGGAAGAAATGACATTGGAATGGGCCGAAGCGATTGGAGCCTGTTCGGTCAAATCTTAGGGCCATCCAGAGGGGGGAACCAGATTGAGTTTGGCGCCGCGATGGATGCCGCAGGATCGCCGGAGAAGTTGCTCATGGGTTCCAGGAAATCAGCCAATCTGAACCGATTTCAACCGATCATCGGGCTTGCGCCATGAAATATCGACCGGTATTTTGAGCCTCGGCTTGCGCTCGTAGCTCAGTTGGATAGAGCAACTGCCTTCTAACCCAAAAACGGTGTTTTCGCTCGCTTTTACTCACTTGCGCTAAAGTGCGCAAAGGCCTGCAAACATTGGTCGGAATCGAGGTTCTCTGGTTTCTCACGTAAACTCATTTTATCTCAATTTTCGGCAAGTAGTATAGAAAACCAGTATCAAAAGGATCGTGCTGTTATCCGCCTGATGTCCGTGATGCTATGCTGGCAAGTGCCCTATCGGTTTTTGCTGGGTTTTTGATACTGGTCAGTATCAAACGGCGGTCGGGTCTTTGCGCTTTGCCGTCGCCATGGCGTTTTCCTCGCGTGGGAGTATCAGCACCGCGGATTCGCGGCCCTACGCGCTAAATCGCGTTTTAGCTTGAATCGCAAGCGCCGGTCAGCGTAGCGTTCGACGTCCTGTTGAGGCAGGACACGCCGATGTTGTAAGCGGGCAATCAACTCGCTGGCGAAAAAAGAAACAACTGAAAGGCGATTCTGGATAGCGTGGACGGGTGATGCTGTCGCGCAACAAGGCCTCAACCTTCCGGGGTCGCCTTTCCGTTTAAACACAACTCATATGGATGATTCTCAGTTTATCAGTGACGCAGATCGAGAGGAGATTTTCTCAATCCAACCACAAGCAAAGATCACTTTGGCTTGTTTTTTGGAGCGCTTGGCTTTGGAACTCCGCCAGAGTGCTCAGCAACCGCCGCCGGATGACGAGGCAAAGCCGCGGTTCAACTTAAACTGAACACGAAAGGAAGCGTTATGGAAGAGTATCTCAGTGATTCAGTTCGGCAGGAGGTGTTGGCTTTACCATCCCAGGAGAAAATTAAGCTTGCTGAC
>JBFMDG010000337.1:0-7926 GCA_040754135.1 Verrucomicrobiota bacterium | reverse complement strand
CGTTTGGCAGTTCACTTTCCGCATGGCGCTGCCGCCCCGTGCTCCTTCCTTACTCGCGTAAATAGTCCCTGAACAGGACTGCCCTCCCACAGTCGCGGTGTGTCCACACGCCGCGTCGTCGCCCCTTTGTTTTGAACCCTGATTGACTGCTTATGATGAATTGGAATTTACGTAGACTGAGTGTGAGTGTGGCCGCGTTGTTCGCGGCTGCGAACAGATTTGCCGCGGAGGGCGAAATCGTGCCCGCGCTTGCCAGCACGAACGGGCCGACTTTGCCGCTGGAGGCGCTCGTGGCCGAGGCGTTGGAGAAAAATCCTGAACTGAGATTTTACCAGGCCGAAATCGCGGCCGCGAAAGGCGGACGAATAACAGCCGGGTATTGGTCGAATCCAGAAATGAGCAGTTCGGCTGGTCAAAAGACCCTGCGCGGTTCGGGCCTGTCTGCGGAAGGAATGGCGTGGGCTGTGTCCGTGGCGCAGCCGTTTGAATGGCCGGGGCGTATCGGACTGCGCAAGGCGATTGCGAATCGCGACATTGAATTGGCCGAACTCGGCTACGAGCGATTCCGAGTCGCACTCGCAGCGCGAATGCGCGTGCTGGGCTACACGCTGTTTGCGGCGCAGGAACGGGCCGCTGCTTCGCGCGAAGTTGCTGACCGTTTCAAATCACTGCGCGAAGTGCTCGTGCAACGCGACCCCGCCGGACTCACACCGCTCCTGGAATTTCGCATCGTCGAAGCCGGTGAATTGACGGCGCAACGGAGAGCCACTGAGGCTGCGCTTGCGACCCAAGCCGCGCTGCTCGAATTGAATTTCCTGCGTGGCGTGTCTCTCGATACCCGCCTCTCCGTGGCACAAACCGAACTATCTTTCCGCCCGCTCGGCCCGACGGAAACTCTCCTCACGCTCGCGCGCACGAACAATTTCGAGTTGCGCCTTCGTGCCGTGGAACTGGCACAGCAGGGCTTCCGCGTTTCGCTCGCGAAGAACGAACGATTTCCCACACTCAGCATCGGTCCGTCCTTCTCCGAGGAGCGCGCGGGTGACCACGAGCGCGTCATCGGCGTTGGGATCTCGATTCCGATGCCACTATGGAATCGCAATCAGGGCAACATCCAGACCGCCGAAGCGCGGCAGGTGCAGGCGGAGACTTCTCTCTACGTCACGCAGCGCGAAACGGAGCGCAAGGTGCTGGAAGCCGCGCTGAGTTACGAATCCAAGCTCCGCCAGATGTCGCAATGGCGGCCTGATTCCGCGCAGCACTTCAAGGAAGCGGCGGAAGTCGCTGACCGCCATTATCGCTTGGGCGCAGTGCCCATCGCTACTTACGTCGAGTTGCAGGACAAGTATCTCGAAGCCGTTGAAAGCTTGCTCGACACAAAAAAGGAGGCGCTGGAAGCGGCGCAAAATCTCGAACTCCTGACCGGCCTCACTCCTCCGTTGGCGACCACTGCGCTGAAGGAGGAGAAGCCGCTCCAGGAAGAAAAAAAATGAAATATCATTTCCGCATTACACTCATCGTCGCCCTCGCGCTGGCCGGATTCACGCTGACTGGCTGTGGAAAGAAGCACGACGAGAGCGACGGCCACACCCACGGAAAGGAAAAAGCCGAGGGCAAGGATGACGGCCAAGATAAAAAAGCTCCGAGCGGGGCTTCGTTCAAACCAGGCAAAGGCGTCATTCTCGCCGACGAAACCCGCCAGAGCATCGGTGTCGAAACGGTCGAGGTCGCAAAGCGCAGGCTGCCTTTTGTTATCCAATTCAACGCGCAGGTCTTCGGCGAAAACCACAAACCGACCGACGACGAAGCCGAGCATACGCAATGCACCGCCAAGGCATCGGGACTTCTCAGTCACACTCAGGCGCTGTCTTTACAGGCTGGACAGGGCGTCATGTTGAAATCCAAGTCGGGCGAAGAGCTTGGTGGCATCGTGCTGCGCGTGAATAAAGCACTCGCCATTGGCGACGCGGAGGTCGTGATTGGCGTCACGAATGCCGGCGCGAAACTCAAGCCGGGCGAATTCGTGTTCACAAGAATCGCGATCCCGCGAGGCGAGCCGGTCACTGTTGTTCCCAAATCGGCTGTGCTGCGCGCTGCGGACGGCACGTTCGTTTACACACTGAACGGTGACGCCTACTTCCGCACCGCAGTAAAGACCGGCGTGGAAGCCGAAGGCTTTGTTGAAATCACCGACGGTTTGTTGAGCGGCGATGTTGTCGTAACCAAACCCGTCGAAAAACTCTGGCTCATCGAACTGCGTGCCACCAAAGGCGGCGGTCATTCCCACTAAAGATTATGAAAACGACTTTCAAAATCATGCTGTTCGGAGCGCTGATTCTCGGCGCACACGGTTTAACGTCTCAGGATGCTCAGGCGACGTTGCCCAAGCCCAATCAAATCCACGCGACCATTGTTTACGTGGACCAAGAGACGCAATCCATCGTCGCCAAACCCGACGACAAGAGCCAAAAACCTTTCGTTCTCGATTGGAACAAGGAGACGGAGTTTATCAAGAACGGCGAAACGGCCACAGTTACGGAAATCAAGCAAGGCGCATCCGTCGTGATCCACTACAAACGCGTGTCGTTCCGCAATCCCCTCTTGAAGAAAGTGATTTGGGAGAACGGCCAAGGGCAAGGGAGGCAGCAGCCATGAAGAAAATCGAAGCCATTATCAAGCCGTTCACGCTCGACGAAGTGAAGGAAGCGCTGGCCGAAATCGGCGTCGAGGGAATGACCGTCACCGAGGTCAAAGGTTTCGGGCGGCAAAAGGGCCACACGGAAATCTATCGCGGCAGCGAATACACGGTGGATTTCCTGCCCAAGCTCAAAATGGAAATCGTATTGCCCGACGAGAAGGTGGACACCGCCGTCGCTGCCCTCGTCAAGAGCGCCCGCACTGGCAAAATCGGTGACGGAAAGATTTTCATCCTGCCGCTGGAGCAGGCGATTCGCATCCGCACCGAGGAGAAAGGCGATCAAGCCATTTAGTTATCCATCCCCGAATTTATGCTGAATCGCCTCCTTGAATTCTCTGTTCGCCAGCGGACGTTTGTCGCGCTTGCCACGCTCGTCCTTGTTAGCGTTGGCGTGTGGTCCGCGCTTCGTCTGCCAATTGATGCCGTGCCGGACATCACGAACATCCAAGTGCAGGTCAATACGCAAGTGCCCGCGCTCGCGCCCGAGGAAATCGAAAAACTTGTCACCTTTCCTATCGAAAACGAGATGGCCGGCCTTCCCGGCATGGTGGAGTTGCGTTCCCTGTCCAAGTTCGGCCTGTCGCAAGTGAACCTCATCTTCGAGGACGGCACAGACATCTACCGCGCCCGTCAGCTCGTCAGCGAGCGGTTGCAAACTGTGCTCGATTCGATCCCATCTGGCCTCACACCGAAGCTCGCGCCCATTAGCACAGGGTTGGGCGAAATCTACTACTATGTCGTCGAATACACGCCCAACGCGACCAACAAGTCACCAACGCGTGAAGAGCAGTTGATGGAACTGAAGCTCATTCACGACTTCGTCATTAAACCTCGCCTGCGCTCGACACCCGGAGTGGCGGAGGTGAACGCGCAAGGCGGATACGAAAAGCAAATCGTCGTTCAGCCCGATCCGGATAAACTCAAGAGCGTCGGTGTTTCTTTTGGCGAACTGGCCGAAGTCATTGGAGAAAATGTCGAGAACGCGGGCGGCAGCGTGATCCAACTTGGCGGAGAACAAGTCACCGTGCGCGCCGCCGGTCGCGTCCAGACCGCGCAGGAAATTGCCGACATTCCGCTGCGGTTTGGTGGACGCGCCACGCCGATGCACGTCCACGACGTGGCCGAAGTTGTCATCGGCAAAGCGGTGCGCACCGGCGCGGCGACTTACAACGGCGACGAATGCGTCCTTGGCGTCGCCCTCATGTTGGCTGGCGATAACAGCCGGCTGGTCGCCAACCGCGTCGCCGAGAAACTCAAGGAAATCCAAACGAAACTGCCAAGCGGTGTGCAAATCATTCCCGTCTATGACCGCACGGTTCTGGTGGATAAAACGATTCGCACGGTCGAAATGAATCTGTTCGAGGGCGCAATTCTCGTGGTCGTTGTTTTGTTGCTCTTGCTCGGCAACTGGCGTGCGGCGCTCATCGTGGCGCTCGCGATTCCGCTCTCGCTGCTCTTCGCGATGACCGGCATGGTGAACGGAAGGATTTCTGGCAACCTGATGAGTCTCGGCGCGATTGACTTCGGCCTGATCATTGATGGCGCGGTGGTGATGGTCGAAAACATCATCCGCCATCTCGCCGAGAAGCAGCATCACCTGAAACGCAGGCTCACCGCGCACGAACGCGCACATGAAGTGCTCGCATCAGCCAAGGAAGTCGCCAGTCCGATGTTCTTCGGCGTGCTCATCATCACCGTCGTCTATTTCCCGATCCTCGCCCTCACCGGCATCGAAGGCAAAATGTTCAAGCCGATGGCCATCACTGTTATCTTCGCGCTGGTCGGCGCGTTGGCGTTGGCGCTCACGCTCATGCCGGCGCTCTGTTCGTGGTTTCTTGGAGGTAATCTCAAGGAGGAAGACAGTTGGCTCATCAAGATGGCGAAAAAAGGTTACTCGCCCTTGCTTAATCTCTCGTTTCGCCATCGCTGGCTCATGACTGGCGCAGGTGTCGGATTGTTCGCGCTGGCGGCAGTTGTGTTCAGTCGCATGGGCGCCGAGTTCGTGCCGCAACTGGATGAAGGCTCTTTCGCGACTCACATGATTCGCACCACGAGCATCGGTCTCGATGCCAGCATTGATATGCAGAAACGCGGCGAGAAGCTGCTCGTCGAGAAATTCCCGGAAGTCGCTTACACGTTCAGCCGCATCGGCACGGCCGAAATCGCCACCGACCCGATGGGCGTCAACGTGGCCGACACCTACATCATGTTCAAACCGGAAAGCGCATGGCGGAAGGTGAACGGCAAAACCATCTCGAAAGATGAGCTTGCCAACCTGATGACAGAAGAACTCGGCAAACACGTTCCCGGTGAAGGTCACTTGTTCAGTCAGCCGATTGAAATGCGCTTTAACGAAATCCTCGAAGGCACACGCGCCGACATTGCAGTGAAAGTCTTCGGCGAAAACTTCGGCGAAATTGAAAAGATCGCGACGCAGGCCCGCGAAATTCTGGAGAGCGTGCGCGGCGCAGCGGACGTGGAATTCGACGCGCTCGGAAAATCGCCGTTGCTGGAGATAGTCCCCAAACGCGAAGCAATGACGAAATACAACTTGCACGCCGCCGAGATCAACCGCGTCGTGAACACGGCACTCGCGGGCGAGGAAGTCGGCAAGCTTATTGAAGGCAATCGCCGATTCGACATCGTGGTGCGTTTGCCGGAATCCGCACGCGAGAATATCGAGGAATTGAAGCGTTTGCCAGTGCGCACGGATGCGGGCGGTTTGCTCACACTCGGCCAGGTTGCCGATTTCAACGTGGTTGAACAAGTTGCCGCCATCGCGCGCGAATTCAGTCAGCGCCGCGCCGCGATCATGGTGAACCTGCGAGGACGCGACGTGGAAAGTTTCGTCCTCGATGCGCAAAAGAAAATCGTCGAGCAAATCAAGTTGCCGCAGGGATACACGATTGAGTTCGGCGGCCAGTTCAAGAATTTGCAGCAGGCCAGAGCGCGCCTCGCCATCGTTGTGCCTGTCGCTCTCGGACTCATTTTCATTCTCGTATTCATGTCGCTGGGCAGCTTGCGGCAAACGCTGCTGGTTTATACCGGCATTCCGCTGGCGGTGACAGGCGGCGTATTCGCACTCTGGCTGCGTGGCTTGCCCTTCAGCATCTCGGCGGGCGTCGGGTTCATCGCCCTCAGCGGCGTCGCGGTACTCAATGGCCTTGTGATGATTTCCTTCTTCAACCTGCTGCGCGAACGCGGCCGCGACGTCCCAACGTGTGTGCGGGAAGGCGCAATGACGCGATTGCGTCCCGTGTTGATGACTGCGCTCGTGGCGTCACTCGGCTTCGTGCCGATGGCCATCGCGACAGGCGCGGGCGCGGAGGTCCAGCGTCCGCTAGCGACGGTTGTGATTGGCGGCATCCTTTCCTCGACATTCCTGACGCTCGTTTTGCTTCCGACGCTCTATGAATGGCTGGAGCGAAAGAGCAGGCCGAGGAATGAAAATGATGAAGATTTCGAAACGGAGTTGGCCATTGCAGCGAAAGCAAAACGAATGGAGGCGAAACCTGCGGGCGCAGCTTCGGGTGGAGCTGCCACGTCGTCAGGCCCGACTCCATGAACGAAAGGCAAGCGTATGAAAACAATTCAAAAACTCACAATCGTTCTGATGCTCTTTGTTACCCTTGTCGCGGTGAGCGGTTGCGCCACCGCCGAGAAACCGGATTTCCAAGGCTACAAGCATTCAAGCCCAAGCATTGATGATTACTACCCTCCGAAAGCGAAATGAAATTCTCGGTCTGCCGAAAGGCTGCCGTGAAGCCGACAGAAACCACCGAAAGAGACAGACATGCTTATGAGAACATCCATCCGAATCCTCACCTTTGCCGTCGCGTTGTGCGCAGGCTTTGCGCTCACGGCGGCCGCTGCCGAAAAAGACCATAAACATTTGGCCACTCCGAAAGGCGGGCGACTCCTCGACAAAACCGAGCCGCACGCCGTATTCGTCGTCGAGAAAGACCGCAGGGTCACCATCAACTTCTACAACGAAGAAATGAAACCCGTGGCGGCGACCACGCAGAGCGTCACCGTTCAGGCCGACGCCAAGGACGGCAAAGCCAAGCTGGAGTTTGAGAAAAAAGGAGACTCGCTCGTGAGCAAGACGAAACTGCCGGAAGGCGACGGCTACAACATCGTCGTCCAGTTCAAACAAACCGCTGAGTCCAAGCCGCAAAACTTCCGCTTCAAACTCGACATGCACACCTGCGGCGAGTGCAAGCGAGCGGAGTACGCCTGCATTTGTGAACATTGAACCATGAAAGTGTCCGTCGCGTGGTTCAGCCTTTCACCGCGCGGCGGATGCGTTCGCGCACACAACACGAGCGCGGAATTGCCACAGGCACATCGCAACGCGCCGTTCAGTGTCTTCTATCCTGCTCCGCTTATGCAATGCCGTTCCGTTTTGAGCAGCGTTCTTTCTGCTGAGATCAGAAGCTCGAAAAGCAATGTCCCTTCGGAAAATGTTTGAAAACGTTCATTCCTTGCTTCGGAATTTTTGCTCCTCAGTACAATTCTCAAAGGAGTAAGGAGGCACCGCTTGCAGAGAAACATCCGTCCGGTAAACACGATTTGATTGAAAGCAACTTTGCGCTGGCACGAGTCGCAAGATTCAATGAAGTTGAATTGGTGTGTTTGGGTCACCAAACATCAACAGTAAACGTTCATCTGGCCATTACAACTCCTGATCTCCCCTTCGAGCCTTCGAGCCTTCGAGCCTTCGAGCCAACACAGGAAAACTCAGCGAGAATTGACTGATTGACTGGCCTCTCGCGGGACCATTGCGCAAAAATTAGGTAGAGCACCGAAACAATCAGCCATCGCCGTCAACGAAGGTATGGTTTTTCCCCACCGGACTCATCCGCGAACGATTCTCGTCATTGATGACGAGGAAACGATCCTGGAGATTATTCAACGCAAGCTGGAGTATCGTGGCTTTACCGTCTTCACCGCCAAAGGTCATGATCAGGGAATGATCCTCTGGAAACAAGAGCGTTGGCGGTTCGACATTGTCTTGATGGATATTAATCTCTCCACCGAGGGGGAAGGACTCGATTTCGCCCAAGAATTACGAACGGAGTGTCCAGAAACCAAGGTCGTCTTCATTTCAGGAATCCCGTTGGCAATTTTCAAGAATCCATCGCTCGTCGAAGGATACAACTTCCTCCAGAAACCGTTTACCTTTGAAGAATTGATGCAGGCCGTGACCAAGCACTTATATTTTTGAT
>JBFMDG010000336.1:0-7932 GCA_040754135.1 Verrucomicrobiota bacterium | reverse complement strand
TGCGGGTGTGAGATCACCCGTCGCAAATTCCTTCAGCGCACCGTGACAGGCCTCGCCGTGGCGGCCACGCCATTGCCCGTGCTCGATTTCATGCCGCGCGCCATTGCCGCACCCGATTCCCAGCGCACCGCCAAACCCGAATCGCTGGTCTCGATCCTCTACAAAGGCCTCACTCCCGAACAAAAGGAGAAGGTCGCCTTCCCCTTCGATCACCCGCTCCGGTCCAAAGTCGATAACAACTGGAACATCGTCGACGAAACGGTCGGCAAGTTTTTCAACAAAGATCAGCAGGAGCTCATCCGTCAGATTTTTCTCGGGATCCACAGCCCTGAATACGCGGAGCGCGTGCTCAAACAAGTTGAGCATGACAACATCGATGAAGGCGGGCTGGGCGGTTGTTCGGTGGCGTTGTTTGGCGAACCGGGCTCGGGCAAGTTCGAATTTGTCTTCACGGGACGGCACGTCACGCGGCGATGCGACGGTGATTCGGTTGAAGGCGCGGCGTTTGGCGGCCCGATTTTCTATGGGCATGCGCCCGGGCCTTTCAATGAGAAACCCGATCATCCCGGCAATGCTTATTGGTATCAAGCCGTACGCGCCAATGAAGTGTTCAGCATGCTCGATGGCAAACAACGCGATCTGGCTTTGCTCGGCACCAGCCGCAAGGAGCAAGGAACGGAAACAGTGAAACTGACCGGCAAGAAAGCAGGGTTGCCGGGAATTCCGATGACCGAATTGACGCGGGATCAAAAGGAACACGTGCGCAAAGTCATGGCCGATGTTCTCGCGCCGTTCCGCAAAGCCGATGCGGATGAAGCCATGAAGCTGATTGAAATAAACGGATTCGATCATCTGCACATGGCCTTTTACAAAAACCAGGACATCGGCAAAGACGGCGTTTGGGACGTCTGGCAGATTGAAGGTCCGGCCATGCTCTGGTATTTCCGCGGCGAACCGCACGTGCACACCTGGGTGCACATCCGCGAAAAAGCCTGAGAAGAATCGATCCGCTCCCGGAATATCGCGTCCGCTCCGCTCGAAGTGCCGACTTCAACCGTGGCAGCGTAACGGGCCAGAGGTGGTCGAGAATATTCACGCTCCTTTCAATGAGCTCGCGCCTGGGCCGGAAGGCGCGATTCCATTTCGCGTTGGGGTGCTAACGAATGGCTCGCGCCAGAAATTTCTTTTCCTGTGCGCCGCACCAGGTTTAATCAGGGCCATGAACTTTCTTCCGCGCGCCATCGCGCTCTTCTTTTCGCTTGGCCTGATCTCTCTTATTCCCGCGGCGCATTCCGCAGCGGAATTCTGGACGCCGGCCCATGGCCCGCTCAAGACGCGCTGGGCCAAAGACGTTTCGGCAATCGATCCGCTGCCGGAATATCCGCGCCCGCAATTGGTGCGCAAGGATTGGCTGAACTTGAATGGGCTTTGGGACTTTGCCATCACCGGTCGCGAAGCCACGCGTCCCGAAAAATTTGAACAACAGATTCTCGTTCCTTTCCCGGTCGAATCCGCGTTGTCGGGAGTCATGAAAACCGTCACCGAGAAAGACCGCCTTTGGTACCATCGCACGTTTGAAATCCCTCGTGGATGGAGCGGCCAGCGCGTTTTGTTGCATTTCGGCGCGGTCGATTTCGAGACCACCGTTTGGATCAATGGCCATCAAGTCGGAACACATCGCGGTGGTTACGACGCCTTCAGCTTCGAGATTTCCCACGCCTTGAAGGAAAGCGGCGCCAACGAACTGCTGGTCGCCGTCTGGGATCCGACCGATGCCGGACCGTATGCGCGAGGCAAGCAGGTGCGCCGTCCGGACCGCGGCATTTTCTACACGGCCACCAGCGGCATCTGGCAGACGGTGTGGATCGAGCCTGTCCCGGCCCAATACATCGAGACCATCGCGCTTGTGCCGGATATTGATTTGAGCAAGCTCAAATTGATTGTGCAGGCCAATGTGGTGAACCCGGCATTTACGGTGGAAGCGTCGGCGTTCGATGGGGCGCGGCGCGTCTCCATCGCGCGCGGTCCACTGCGCGAAGAGATTGCCTTGTGGATTCCCAATGCGAAACTCTGGTCCCCTGCTCAACCGTTTCTCTACAATCTCAAAGTCACCCTCAAACATGCCGGCAAATCGGTCGATCTCGTGCAGAGTTATTTCGGCATGCGCAAGGTGGCGCTCGGCAAAGATGCCAAAGGCATCACCCGCATTTTCCTGAACAATCAACCGTTCTTCATGCTCGGACCGCTCGATCAGGGATTCTGGCCCGATGGACTCTACACCGCGCCCACCGACGAAGCTTTGCGGTATGATATCGAGATTACGAAAAAGCTCGGGTTCAACATGGCGCGCAAACATGTCAAAGTGGAACCGGCCCGCTGGTATTACTGGTGCGATCAACTCGGCCTGCTCGTCTGGCAGGACATGCCCAGCGGCGACAAATTCATCGGCGCGAATGATCCCGACATTCAACGCACTCCCGAGTCGGCCGAACAATTCGAGCGCGAATTGAAGGCCATGATCGACACGCATTTCAACCATCCTTCCATTGTCATGTGGGTGATTTTCAATGAAGGCTGGGGCCAATACGATGTGCCTCGGCTGACCGACTGGGTGAAACGATACGACCCGACCCGCCTTGCGAACAACGCGTCGGGATGGGCCGACCGGCGCGTGGGTGATGTTCATGACATGCATAAATATCCCGGACCCGGTTCTCCTCAACCTGAACCAACACGCGCGGCTGTTTTGGGTGAATTTGGCGGACTCGGGTTTCGCGTCGATGGCCACACCTGGGCCGGGAGCACTTGGGGTTATCGCGGCATGGAAAGCATCGAAAAACTCACGCAGCAGTATATCAAATTAATGCGCGGAGTTTACGCGTTGAAAGAATCGCCCGGATTAAGCGCAGCCGTGTACACCCAAACCACCGATGTCGAATTCGAAGGGAACGGATTGCTCACCTACGATCGCGAAGTAGTGAAAATGAATATCGCCACGGTCGCAGCCGCCAACCGCGGCCAGTTTCCACCGGCGCCAAAAGTGACGGTGCTCGCGCCGACTGCCCAAACGCAGGCATTGCTCTGGCGCTTCACGACAAACCGGCCGCCGGAGAATTGGTTTGAGCCAGCATTTGACGCTTCCTCATGGGCAGAAGGAGCGGCTGGGTTCGGTTCGAGAGGCACACCCGGAGCAATCATCGGAACCGAATGGCGAACCGCAGACATTTGGATTCGGCGCACTTTCGAACTGAACGGTGCGGCACTGGAAGAAGTTCGCTTGCTCATGCATCACGATGAAGACGCCGAGGTGTATCTGAATGGAGTGCTCGCGGCGCGCACCAGCCGGTGGACATCTGATTACGACGAATTTGAAATCACACCCGAAGCGCGCCGCACGCTCAAAACCGGGCGCAACGTCATCGCGATTCATTGCCGTCAAACCGGCGGCGGGCAATACATCGATGCCGGTTTGATTCATTTAACGCCGCCTTAGTAACTGCGAATGAAATCACTCATGACACGCGGCCTGCTTGTCCTGTTCGCAATTCTATTCCAAACCTTCATGGCATTGGGTGCCGCTGGCATTTCCGGAAAACGCCCCAACATCATAATCATTTTCACCGATGACCAGGGTTACGGCGACCTCTCCGCGCATGGCAATCCGATATTGAAAACCCCTCATCTCGATCGGCTCCATGCCGAGGGGGTACGCTTCACTGATTTTCATGTCAGCCCCACTTGTGCGCCATCTCGCAGCGCCCTGTTTACCGGCCGGCACGAATTCAAGAACGGCGTTACGCACACCATTCTCGAAAGGGAACGCCTCACCTTGCAGGCGGTCACGCTCGCGCAAGTTTTGCAGCGCGGTGGCTACAAGACGGGGATTTTCGGCAAATGGCACCTTGGCGATGAACCCGCCTACTGGCCGAGCGCGCGTGGATTCGACGAGATGTTCATTCATGGCGCCGGCGGCATCGGGCAGACTTACGCCGGTTCCTGCGGTGACGCTCCGGGCAATTCTTATTTCAACCCGGCCATTCTCCATAATGGCCGCTTCGTCAAAACCGAAGGTTATTGCACCGACGTTTTCTTCACGCAGGCCGCAACGTGGATCGAGGGGGTGAAAGGCAAACAGCCGTTTTTCGCGTATATCAGTTTGAACGCTCCGCACGCGCCGTTGCAGGTCCGTCCCGAGGACGAAGCGCGCTACAAGGACAAAGTCAAAGGACCGCTGGCGCCAAAGTTCTTCGGCATGATTGCCAATATCGATGACAACACCGGCCGCCTTCTCGCGCAGCTTCAGAGCTGGGGAATTGAACGCGAGACGCTTGTGATTTTTATGAATGACAATGGCGGCACGGTCGGGTGCAGCATCTTCAACGCAGGCATGCGCGGGGCCAAAGCCACTCCCTGGCTCGGAGGCACGCGCGCCGCTTCGTTCTGGCGCTGGCCGGGAACGCTCAGGCCCGGCGACGTCCCCGCGTTAACCGCGCACATTGACGTTCTGCCCACGCTTGCGCAGATCGCCGGCCTGAAGCTGGACCGGACTTTGAAACGCCAGGTGGAAGGACGAAGTCTGGTGCCGTTGCTTGAAAACCCCAAGGCCAGCTGGCCCGATCGTGTGCTCTTTACCCATGTGGGACGCTGGCCAAAGAACAGCGATCCCCATGAATGGAAATTCCGCGCCTGCAGCGTGCGCAACCAACGCTGGCACCTCGTGTCGCTCGATGGCGGTCGCGAACCGAAGTGGCAGCTCTTCGATGTGCAAGCGGATCCGGGCGAAAACACGAACCTGTTCGAACAGCATCCCGCCGTGGTTAAAAAACTGACCAAAGCTTACGAACAATGGTGGATGGATGTGCAACCAATGCTCGTGAACGAAAACGCCATTCAGCCTAAGTTGAATGTTTTCAAGGAACTTTATTGGAAACAATTTGGCGGAGGCCCTACCCCGGAGTTACTCGAGCAAATGGATCCGGAACGCCAACGAACCCGGGCCCGGTGAGGGTCACGCGTGCAATTCCGATTTCAGGAAGCCTTCAGCGTCCTTGGACTGATTAACGAATGCGTCCAGTTACTTTCAACCGATAAAACCGCTGGGCGCTTGGCAAGATCGAATCGGTGAACTCGATCGGCAGGTTTTCCATTTTTGAACTCACATTTGTCAGCGTCGTCCATGGTCCCGCGGGAATCTTCTCCGCAAACTCGAGATCGAGCACGTAAGTCGCTTCCACGACGAACGAGATCTTCACGTTGTCATTCTGCCTCGTGATGCCAGTGATTTTCGGATAGTCCGCGCGAGGCATTTCATACTCGACGAGAAGCTGAGGGCGGCTGGCAGCGGCCTCGCGGGTTGCAAAATGCCGCGCCGTAAACGGCGTGTTCTCCCCTTGACTGAGCAGAAGCCACCCGAAATTCGATTCCGGATTCGCCAGCCAACGGTTCACATCTTCAATCAAACCTGCGGACGAACCGAATGTGTACTGCCCAAGATTCGAGACGACGACGGTGGCGCTCGGCGTGGCTGCTGAATCGGCGTCGCTCCGCGCGCCGGGGGTGTTCCATGCGCTTTGTCCATTGCGGCTGTTCCAGGTGACTCCGGTTTCGGTCCAGGACTGAAGGAGCCGATGCAAAGCGAAGGTGGAACTGACGGTTGTCGGCGGTTTCTTCACGGCCACAAGGATCACTTTGGCGGAAATGACTTCGGCGCCGGCGGGAATTTTTCCCGTGAGATCAAAGTGAAGCAGCGCGCGGCGCGCTTCGTTGCCGACATTCACGCCCAGGCCGCCTGACACCATCGTTCCTTCCGTGCCGACATTCGTGGTGGTGGTGAATTCACGGATCTCGGCATCGGCGGTGGAGGTGATGGTCACGGATTCGGCGGCACGGGGAATCGAGGCGGTAAAACTGGCAAAAAGCAAAACAGCAAGGGAACGAAACTGAAAAGACCATTTCATGCGGGAACCGATCGTGCGGGAACTGCATCTATTAGTCAAATGGCTTTCCGATTTGAAAACTGCTTGAAAAAAATCTTCCGGACGGCACTCTCTCTCCCCATGACTACCACGCTGAGGATCGGCTCCTGGTCGCTTCGATGCGTCTCGAGGTCTTCGCCTTCTCGTGCAGCAGCTCGATCGGCCGTTCGTGGAACGCGGTCATCCTTCGATTGCGCCCAATGAAAACGCGCCTGGCTATCGCGAGTGTTTTGTTGGCGGCCATTGCGGGCTTGATCCTTAGTTCCTGTTCGAGTGTGACGCGCACGGTAGTCGCTCCGCCGGAAATTGAAGGCGCCCATTTTGTCGGCAACAAAGCCTGTGTCGATTGTCATGAAAATATCACGCGCGTTTTTCCATCGAGTCCGCACGCGCGTTTTTACAAAGAGGATTTGAAATGGGCGGGACAGACCGGCTGCGAATCCTGTCACGGGGCCGGCAGCAAACACATCAACTTGGGCGGTGGCCGGCGCAACATTATCAACCCGGGCAAAGATCCTTCCATTTGTTACAACTGCCATCTCGAAGCGCACGCCGAATTCAATCTGCCCCATCATCATCCGGTCGTGGAAGGCCGGATGAATTGCGTGCAATGTCATGACCCGCACGGCCACGAAATTCTCAAGCCGTCCAGCGGCCTGGCCATGGCGCGCTTGAACGAATCCTGCGCGTCATGCCATCGTGAGGAATCAAAGCCGATGGTGTTCGAGCACGAGGCGCTCCGCGAAGGTTGCACCACCTGTCACAGCCCGCATGGCTCGATGAATCCCAAGATGCTGGTCGAACCGGGAAATAATCTTTGTCTCCGTTGCCACGCGCAGGTGCAAGCGGCTCCCGGCCAGGTGACCATTGGCAAGGTGCCCCACTCCGAATTCGTTCGCCGCGCGACCTGCTGGTCGGCAGGCTGCCACACCGCCGTCCACGGCTCGAATATCAATCCCAAATTGCAATATTGATCTCATTCCCCGCGCGGCTCATGCATGCTTTCCCCCAAATCTTCGCCAGAACGGGAATGATGTGTTGTCTCCTGCTGAGCGCGGCCCGCCCGTTCGCGGCCGATGTGGATCTTTCCAAATTGCCGCCGCCGGCCGACACCAAAATCGAGTTCGACCGCGATATTCGCCCCATTCTCGAAAATTCCTGCTTGCGTTGTCACGGCCCGGAACGTCCCAAAAGCGGATTCCGGCTCGACCATCGCGATGCCGCGTTGAAAGGCGGCGATAATGGCGCGGATATTCTTCCCGGTGACAGCGCCAACAGTCCGTTGATTCATTTTGTGGCGCGCATCGCCGACGACATCGAGATGCCGCCAGAAGGAAAAGGCGATCCGCTCACGAAGGAACAGGTGGCATTGCTCCGCGCCTGGATTGATCAGGGCGTTCCTTGGGGAGAAACTCCGCTGGGCGATGCGCCGGTGGATCTGTTTACCGTTTCGCCAACCGTCCGATGGATTTCGATCAGCGGAGATGAACAGAAGTTTCGGGAACATTATTGGGTGAAAGAGGGATGGTCCTTCGGCCTCGATGATTTCCAGTTCCAGCGAGACCTTTCCGAAGACACCCGCGCAACGGCCGAAGGGCGCATGCTGATCAATCAACTCGATTACCAATTCCGCCTCGCCGTTCAAAAGCGCGACGTCGGATTCACGCGATTTGGATTTGAGCAATATCGAAAATATTTCGACAGCACTGGCGCATATTTTCCTGGCATGCCGGAAAGCCCCTTCAGCCTCGGGCGCGATTTGCAGATGGATGTGGGCAAGGCCTGGGCGGATGTCGGATTGACCTTGCCCGATTGGCCGCGCATGACCCTGGGGTATGAGTATCGTTATCGCGATGGCGACCGGTCCTTGACCGGGTATGGAGCTTACTCGAATGATCCCGCCGATTTTTTTGGAAAGGCCATTTTGCCCTCCTCGAGTCGCGTCGATGAAAAGACA
>JBFMDG010000335.1:0-7961 GCA_040754135.1 Verrucomicrobiota bacterium | reverse complement strand
GAAATGGATCTAAAACTAGCTCCGGGAAATTACGCTTACGAGATCGAGCGCGGACCGGAATACGAGCTTGTAACCGATCATTTGAAGGTCCTCGAAAAAAGCGATCAACGAATCACCATCACCCTGAAACGCGTCGTCAACCTGGCGTCCGAGGGATGGTGGTCCGGCGAGCTTCATGTGCATCGGCCATTGAGCGATGTGCCGTTGCTGATGCAAGCCGAGGATTTGCACGTCGCGCCGGTGATCACCTGGTGGAACAACCAAAATTTTTGGGCCGAGCGAGCCATCCCGGCGGAGCGCCTCGTTCGTTTTGATTCCACTCGCTTTTACCATGTGATGGGCGGCGAAGATGAACGCGAAGGAGGCGCCTTGCTTTATTTCAACCGCGCTGCTCCGCTCGAAATCGCCGGATCCAAACGAGAGCACCCCTCGCCGATGCAGTTCCTTAAGGCAGCGCGGCGTGAAGCGGGTGTGTGGATCGACATCGAAAAGCCATTCTGGTGGGATGTCCCGATCTGGCTGGCCAGCGGGCAGGTCGATTCCATTGGGCTGGCGAACAATCACATGTGCCGCGATCAGATGTATGAAAGCGAAGCCTGGGGCAAGCCCCGCGACGTTGCGCGATGGCCTGCGCCGCGCGGAAACGGCTTTTGGACGCAGGAAATTTATTATCAAATCCTGAACACAGGTTTGCGCATTCCGCCTTCCGCCGGCAGCGCTTCCGGTGTGCTTCCCAATCCGGTCGGATACAACCGCGTTTATGTGCATGTGGGTTCCGAGCTGACCTATGAAGGCTGGTGGCGCGGCTTGAAAGCGGGACGAAGCTTCGTTTCCAACGGACCGCTCTTGCGCGTGAAAGCCCATGGCCAATGGCCGGGACACATTTTCAAAGGGGCGGCCGGCGAGGAACTGGAGATTCATTTGGAAGCGGCCTTGACCCTTCGCCAACCCCGCGGCAACCGAGACAACACCGCGAAGGAGCAGCAGCAAAATCAAATCGCCGCTTTCGAAATCATTCGTAATGGCAAAATCGAACGCACCATTTCATTTGCGGATTGGAATCGAAATCCATCGGGCGGACTGGGCACCATTCGTTTTCGCGAGAGCGGATGGTTTCTCGTTCGCGTCATTACCGATAATCCTAAAACATTTCGCTTCGCCTCGACGGCTCCCTTCTATGTCGAGATGCAAAATCAGCCGGTCCGTATCAGCAAGTCGTCCACGCAATTCTTTCTCGATTGGGTGCGCGAACGCAAAGGACGGGTCAAGGTCGAGGATGCCGCACAAAAGGAGGCAGTGCTGCGTTACCACGACGCGGCGGAACGCTTTTGGCGCGATCGACTCGCCCAGGCTAACGCGGAATGAAATTGCGCCAGTTCAAGGGAGAATCAACAGCCTGAAAAATCGGTAAGGCGCTTCCGAAATCGGTCCGTTCGTAAATCCAAACACGCCGCTGAATGGCTGCGGGTCGGACACATCATCCCAGTGAATCAAGTCGGTGCTCGCCTGGAGAATGGCCCGCGTTCCACCGGAACCACGCAACGTCCCGGCAAATCGCCCATCGGGAGTGATGAACGCCGGCGGCAGGTTCAGAGGCTGCCCTGTGATTTTCAAAGACAAAGCCGTGGTGGTGTACTCCGTTTCAAATGAGGCCACGGTTGGACCGATGACTTGCACCGAGCCAAAGGTCCCACTGCGTGAAGACCAGGTGATGGGCGTGATTGGTTGAGCCGCATCTGGAACGAAGCTTTCCGCAACCTCGATTCGCACGGCGCCATTCAATGTGGTCTGGCCTTGAGAGAAGGCCAACCGGCTATATCCGGTCGTGGCGTTTGGGCCGGCCGCATCGAGCTGAATTGCGCCGGACGAAGCTTGTTCAAAAAGCCAGTTGCTAAGTGTCACCGTGCCGATTTGCGTCAGCGATCCGATCCGCATCGTGCCGGCATTCCGCAAAAGGGATCGGTTGCCACCGATGTAGGTGAAATCGGTGCCTGGCGCCGCGGCGATCCGCCCAGTGGCCGTGTTTTCAAGCACCGCGAAGGTGTAGCCTTGCACGGGGCCGGTGCCTTCGAAAATCAACGTTCCTGCATTGGCCAGATTCAGCAACGTGCCGGAATTATTGCCATTGATTCGCTTGGCCGCAGAGCCTGCCAGCGTGAATATGCCGCTCTCCGTCACCAGGATTTTTCCGGCCAATGTTCCACCGGTCCATTGCGCGTTTCCGACAATGGCAAGCGTGCCATTGCCATCCACCGTGCCACCGGTCAGAAATACGCGATCGCCCAAGGCTGGATTTGGCTGCTCCTCCGGCGTGCCGACATTTCGCACTGTCCCGCCGAGCTCAATGAGGCCAGGCGCATTGCCATGGGTTTGGCTGCCGTTAAAAAGATTGAGCTGCGAATTGATTCTCAAGCTGCCCTGATCGGCTGTTAACAGACCGGTGAGATCGACGATGGCGTCCGGAATGACCGTCAGATCAGTCCCTGAGCGACGCAAGGTGCCGTCAATTCGCAACACGCTCGTGTTTCCGCCGATGTAACCGGTCAGATCGCCCGAACTTTCAACCGAGAAAACAGCGCCTTTCAGGACCTGAATGATGGCGGCGGTGTATGTGTTAATGCGGGCCGGTCCCTGCCAGCGCAACCGGGCGTTGTCTTCCACGAGGATATTGATCAACGAGTAGGAATTGTTCCCGTTCAGTCGAAGGCTGTTCGAGCCGCGGATAATCGACTCGGAGCCGCTCAGCAATCGGACTCGTCCGGCAATGGTGCCGCCGGTCCAATGAACATTTTCTTTCACGGCCACGGCGCCATTGCCTTCGAGCAGCGCGGAACCGGTGAATTCGATGTTGCGCACGAAAACCGGATCCGCCAGGAGATCGGGAAGGCCTGAGGCGGTCACTGTGCCGCTCGAGAAAAGAACCGCACTGCTGGCACCGGTCCCGGAGATTTGACTGCCGTTGCTCAGCGTGACGGCCGTTTGAAAATGGATTGTGCCGCTCTCCGAAAGGACGCTCCCATTGGGCTGATTATGAAATTGAATCTGATTGATGACGGCTTCGCCCGGTCCGCCAGTTTTGCGGAGCGTTCCTGAATTGAAAAACGCTCCGCTGTTCCCCCCGATGTAAGAGAATATCTGCCCATCAGATTGGATCTGGAAAGCTCCGCCTTGATTGTCGATCACCGCGGCTGTGTAGAGCTGGATCAAGCCTTCGCGCCAAATGCCCACGCCGCCCGGTTCAATCGTCACGTTGCGAAGAGTGTAGCTGTTATTGCCATTGATGCGTTTGAGCTCTGGACCATGGATCAGAAGTTCGCCTTCCGCACGGGCGATGATCGCGCCCGCAATGGTGCCCCCGGTCCAACGCAATTCACCATCGCCATGAACAATCAGCGGCTCCGAACCGCTCAAGGTGCCGGAAACGATTTCAAAATTTCCCGGCGTGTTCTCGCCGCCGACAAAGGATGCTCCCACGAAGCGGACGGTCCCGCCCGCGATCCGGCTGGTGCCAGCTCCCACGAACCGAGCCGGACCGGTGATGGTTTCTTCGCCGCCAGTAAACTCAATGGCCGCCGGAGCCAGCGCATCGAACAGGCATGGTTTATCTGGTTCACCCGAACTGCTGCCGCCCGCGTTCCACGCCGTCGTGCCTTCCACGGCCAACACGGTGCCGCCCGGTTCGTTGTTCAGTTTGAAATTGGCCTGGGAACGTCCGCCGCCCGTCTTGCGCAAAAGGCCCGCATTGCGGATGACGGAATGATTGCCCCCGATGTAAGTGAGGTTGAGGTCGCCGATCAGGTTCATCGTTCCGCCCGCTCTATTCAAAATGACCGCTGCGGTATAGCCCTGAATATCGCCGGAACCGCTCAGGTTGAGCGTTCCAGAATTGATAATGTTCAGGTGTGTCTCGGAGTTATTTCCGTTCAAGCGTTTGGGATTGCTGCCTTGAATGTTCAAAGTGCCGCCGGATGCCACTGCCACTGAACCGGAGATTTGTCCGCCACTCCAATCGAAGGCGCCGCTGCCTTGCAATGTGCCCGTGCCAATGAGAGTTCCCGCCGCCATTTCAAGGGGGCCATGCAAGGTGACGGTGCTGGCCTGGAAATCCAACGTGCCGCCATCCACGCGGCTCAAACCCGGACCATGGAATTCCGCGCCCGGTTCGGTGGTGAGCTGAAGGAGTTGCTGAAAACTGATGACGCCCGCTTTCGCCTCGACACGTCCGCTGGTTAAGAAATTCACGCCCGTAACGACATTGATCCCTGTGCCTTCCTTCTTAACGAAAGCTCCTCCGGGTTGAATCAAACAAACGCCCGCATTGCCGCCGATGTAGGAAAAGACCGTTCCATCGGTCATCAAATTAAAAGCGGCATCCGCTTGCACATGGATCACGGGAGCGGTGTACATTTGAATCAAGCCCAACGGCCCGCCCGATTCATTCACGCCGCCATTCCAATTCAAAACACCGCCAGGTTGAACGATCAGGTTGTGGAGAGTCCCCGAGTTGTTACCGTTGATTCGCTTCGCCTCGGGCCCAATCAAATGCAGCGTTCCGCCCGCTCCAATGGCGATTTTCCCACTGAGAGTTCCGCTCGTCCAACTGCTGTTGCCAATGATGGAAAGGGTCCCATCTCCCTGCACATGCGCGCCCGCGATGAACACATTATGCACGGCGACCGGATTGATTTGGTCGGGCGCGGTGCCGGTGTTGACGACGTTGCCGCCTAATTCAATTCGGCCATCGGCGCCGCCTTCGAGCCGGCTGCCATTATAGAGATTCAATCGGGAGTTGACCCGCAACGTCCCGCGCTCAGAAGCCATGCGGCCAGATAACTCGATCAACAATGCCTCCGGCAATGTCGCCGCATTTGGATCCGTGGAAGATTTCACCAGCGAGCCTTCAATCCAGAGCGCACCCAGATTGCCTCCGATGTAATTAAGAACCGGAGCGCCGCCTTCAATAACAAAGGTGCCGCCTTTGAAAACGCGGATAAGCGCCGCGGTGTACATGTCGATGGGCGCGGCCCCATGCCAGCGAAGTTTTGCATCCGATTGCACGGTGATGTTCTCGAGTGAGTACGAATTGTTGCCATTCATCCGGCGCGGGTTTTCGCCGAACACGTCTCCTTGAGCGCCCGAAAGCAAAGTGACGTTTCCGCTTAATGTGCCGCCAGCCCAATTGAAGCGACCATTGCTATCAATCAGGCAGGTGCCGGTGAAGTTGCCTGCGCCGAAATTGAATTCCGAAGCAAAGATGCTCCCCGCATTCAATGTTGCTCCTGAGCCCTGCAAATCGATTCGATGCACCGCACGGTCGCCGGGGGCATTCACCGTCCCTGAAGCCGCGGGGGGGCCGATGACGGCGATGTCAAAACCGGATGGCACCCCGAAAGGATTCCAATTGCCGGGATTGTCCCAGTTACTCGGATCCGTCCGAACCGCGCCGGTCCAAAGATAAACCTGACGATTCGGCGTGGGCAGCGGCAGGGGTTGCACAGCGGCAGTCGTGGTGCGGACAAGAATGTTATCGAGCCCCCAGCTTTCATCTTCGATTCCCTGAGTGGGTGTGCCGATGAATTTGATCACAAGGCGCGACGCGGTGTGGGCAAATTCGTAGGTCAGGTTGTAGATGCTGTCACTGCCGTAACCGAGCGTATTGTTGGCGGCGGCGCCGGTGCGGGCAGCATTATTGCCGAATGGCACCGGTTGCGGGTAGGACTGTCGATTGCCCGATTCTCCGGTGTTGCTGAAACTTGTGTTGAGCAAGGTCGGCCCGTTTTCGATTTCAAGTTTCCATGTGTCCGGCCCGCAGCAGGCATTCCCATTGCCATCCCAGCTCTTGAGCAATAACAAACTCAAATCGATCCGCACCCGCGTATGCTCAGGAAGATCGTCGATCGTGAGCGTCACCGTTTCCGCGCCAAACTGACCGAGGAATTTCTCTCCGGCGGGGGAGGAGTCCGTGGTTGGCTTGGACCATTCAGGACCTGGCGGCGGGGTGGGTGGATCTGAAAAATCATTGGCGTAAACCGGCTTGTACCCTTGCACAATCGTGAACGCGTTTTGCAGTTCCGCTTCGGTTTCAATGTTGATGACTTTGACATTCCATACTCCGGGAGTTTTACCGGTCAGATCAAACGTGGCCGCGAGCTGCGTCTCGCTTGTAACTGTCGAATCGGTCAGCGGCAGAATGTCAGGTTGTCCATCTCGCACCAACCGCACCGTCGCGCCGCGCACAAATCCGCTGCCCACCACGGTCAGCGGAACGAGACGGTCATTTGGAGCCGATTCCGGAAACACTCCCGTGAGCTGCGGCACGGCGTGCTGCGGCCATCCAACCGCCTGCGCAGAATTAAATGTCGATTCGCCGCAATCGGCACTCACGCCGGTGACCATGTAAAGATACTCCTGGTTGCGCTCGACATTCGTATCGCTGAATTCGAGACCCGTAACCTGTCCGATGCGGGAAAACCCGACACCCGGCAAACTCCGCCAGATCAAATAACTGATGGCGTCAGGAGCCGATGGCCAGGTGACAATGACTTTGTCGGCAAAGGCCCCTTGCGTCGCGGTGACACTGGCCGGGTTTTGGTTGCAGGATATCGCAGTAAATAAATCGACAGTTGCCGACACGGAAGAGAAGCAAGAGTCTTTGACTCTGACCCAATACGTGTAACTTCCTGCGCCCGGCGGATTATCCAAAAATTCAGTGCTGGTGGTCTCTTTCACGAGCGTGCCTTGAAGCGTTCGCCTGGCGTACTGACGCTCGATGCTCGTCGTTGGGAAACCCCACAGCCGATCGAGCATGGGTTTTTCATTCAGGGGAGGGAATCCAGCGGCGCGAAAGACCTGATAGGTAGCGGCGGCCGGGCTCGTCACCGCATTCCAAACCACGCGCACTTGCGTGTCGCTCGTCTTGGCCGCTGTAAGCGATTCCGGTGCGGCAATCGGCTGCGAGGCGACGACGGCGAAAGGGCCGGCAAAATTGCTGTCGCAAAACAAAGTGGCGTTGAGCGAATTGATGTATTCAGGCGTGCAATTCGCGCAGGATTCGCCCGTGAACGTCCAGGCCTGGCCCGTATTGCGGCTCTCGATGGTGGCGCCCAGCCCGCCAAATTGCACCGGCGCAATCCAATGTTGAAATTGCTCGTCGTTCAACACCGTCGGACGAATCCAAAAATACTGCGTTCCGACACTGAAAAACCCGAGATCCGCTGGTTGTTGGAATGGCGGGATGAAACCCGTTTTGTAGCTCCCGGACCAACTCGTCCACCAAAAGACCATTCCTCCTTCAAAACGGCGGGTGTGTCCTTGATCGCTCAGGCTGTCCCAAACTTCATAATGCGGTTTCCAGGTATGCGATGCCGGCACCGTCACTCGATCCCACAACAAATGGTATCTCGGCCAGACGTACTCAGGGTCGTCTTTCGTTGGAATGCGATAGTTCCCATCAAAGAGGGGCACCTCGGTGAAAAAGCGCAAGTTGGTTGGAGTAGCCAGGCAGGCCTCCTCAAAACCGGTCTGCTGCGCAAAAACACCCGTTGAAACAACGGCGAGAGCAAACGAGCAAACGCAGCGGGTTCGAGCGAGCGAATGTCCTGCGGTGCGGCGGATCAACTCAGGAATCGAGGAGGGTTGCAGATGCATGGGAACTCAGGGTTGCGAATTTAAGTTGCTCATCGAACGAAGCGCCGGAACGGAGTCAAACATGCCGGTGATCGAGTCACTGACGATTGAAACCACGCGGTGCGGTGCCTTTTCCATGCGCATTTCAGTCAGTCGAAAACGCTTTTATGCGGAACGACAGAACCGGCTCCGGCGCGCTCGTTGTCGAGCGGCACAAGATGAACAGTCAGACTGTTGCTTCACAAGGGATGCGGAACAAAAGCGCTGATTCTTATCGCTTGTAGCAAGGAGCGGGTAAACGCGTCAAGGCATTGAACGAGAATTCGAGAATTACG
>JBFMDG010000334.1:0-7978 GCA_040754135.1 Verrucomicrobiota bacterium | reverse complement strand
AAGGAACATGCGTTGGACACCTGCTGGTCAATCTGACCGCTTTGCTTCAGGCGGGTGAGGATGCGCTTGACCTTCTGCTCGTGGATGCCGGTTTCTTTGGCCAGCCGCAGACGACCGGTGGTCAACTGGCCGGGCTGGAGCGTGATTTCCTGGCCGCCGAACATGACGCGCCGGGAGCGGTGGGTGGCGCAAATCAGCAAATGGACCCACAGGTGGACCCACTCGCTGTCATGGCAATACATCGGATGGTCCGCCAGCTTGCGGTGGAGCTTGATCCACCCGTTTTGGTTCGATTCGTTTTCCATGGCGATTCAAAATGCGGCGTCTTTATCGTGGATTGTCGGCACGGGCGGCGCGTTGGCGGCTCTCGCGCTGCGGGTCAAAATCAGTGGGCTGTCTTTCTTGACCGATCTTCTCGTCCCGCCAGAGGCGCGGCATCCGAGCAGTCCCTGCTCGGCTGGGGTGGGGTGCGGCCTGCCGCTCATTGGCTTGTTGTTTCATAGTTCGTTGTTTAGGGGCGAAGATCCTTGTTTTGATGGTTTGGACGCGGTGGAACGGCCCGCAGCCCGCGCGCCTTGTGCGCAGGTTTGGGCGGCATTCGTTCGCGTCGGTTTCATGGCGGCGGTGAATTACTAAATACAAAGGTATAATAGCAAGAAAAACCTTTAGATCCTGCGAATCAGGAAAAACCCGAAGGAGTGGAATCGTTCGTTACGGGATTGCAAGCGGGGGTTGACAGGACGAAGTACCTTTTTTAAAAATCCACGCCCATGACCAAAACCAACCCCGGCTTTTCCAAAAACCAGGCCAAAAATCCGCCCCCGGCCCGATCCAAAAACAGGCCCAAAACCAAAAAACCACAACATTTTGGTCGAAGATTTTTTGCAAAAATCCACGGCGATTTTCCCCACCGATTTCCAGAAAGTTGAGAAGGGGGGCGTGTGGGTAGGACAGGCGGGGTCGGCGCGTCCCACCCCACCCCCGGGTGCATGGGGGGAGGGGAAACGCACGCAGGGATGTTACCTTATTCTGCATTAGGTATCAGAATTTTATTAAGTCTTTGATTCTGTTGTAGTTAGCTTTGAGGTTTTCCCAGTGTTCACCCGTTTTGCTCTGGTTTCACGCCGTTTTTCGTTCCGAAAATGCCAATAAGGTAACATCTCTGCCGCCTTGAAGCCTCTCGCGCCGCGTAAAATTTTTGGCCGGTTTTCCCCAAAAACAAAGGCGATTTTCGGTGTTATTTTGGAAAACCTTCCCCCTCTTTTCTCAACCTTTTCCTCTGTTGTGGTCGTGTTTTGGTTTGTCCCACCCGGTTTCATCGCTTCCCCCCTGTCACCTATCGGGCGGTTGGGTGTCCGACAGGTTCCTTGACATGCAGTAGATGCGAGTTTGCGGTTCTCCTTAACCGCCTCCGCCAGACGGCTCGGTTGTCCGCCGTGATTCTTCACGGATTCAGGGGCAGCGAGATGCACGTAAGCGGATGGAAGCAAGCGCGAGTCCGGCGCCAGCAATGGCGGGGTATCGTCAGCCAACGAGTAATTTGCGCAGGCCATGAGGGCAGGGCGTGGCGGGTGGTTCACGTAACGAACGGGGCACGATTAGGCACGACGGATTTAGTCCGGCGGGCACGGTTCGAGACAGAGGCAAGAGCGTAAGCCGGCAATCGGGCTGGTGAGCAGGAACAAACCCCGGAAAAGGGGAAAGGCACACTCTGATAACATCACGTAGCCGGGAACCGGAAGATGAAGCGTGTTAAGCGTGGCTAAAGAAGGGCCGAAGGTCTCGGCTCGGGACCGGCCAAATAGGTTGAATAGGCCGGCAGGCAAAAGGGACGGGCGCGCTCGTTGAGTGCGCCCGGCTTTTGCTGTCCTTTCGCTCGCTGCCGTCACGTTGTGGCGTCGGCGGGCGATGGGAACGCAAAAGGTGCGTTTCATCAAACCCTCAACCAACAGGAGAGAAGTAATGAAGTCAAATGGTACGGTAGCAATCAGTGTGTTCACCGGGGCGAAGAATCGCATTGCCGAGATCTTCGGCAAGAGCGGTCGGGTCTTGGGCCAGCGCGTGTGCTTTGCGCAGGGTGAAACCGCCAAGGACATTCGCACGCGGTTGAAAGGGCAGGGGCTGAAAGGCAACGCGCTGACCAAAGCGGTCAACGAAGTGCTGGCCGGGGAGAAGGACGTGCGCTGGGTGGAATTCGATGCGTGCGTGTCGGCCATGCGCGGCAAGGGCTACATCCCCGATGAAATGGTGGCCAAGGCCACGAGTGGCTGGGCCAAGTTCGTGAAGCCCCGGGAGATTGTGTCCAAAGAAACCAAGGACAAGGCGGCCTTGGAAGCGAAAGCGAAGGAATTGGAGGCGGACAAGGCCAAGCTCATTGCCACGATGAAAAGCATCGGGTTGACGGAGGCCGAGATTGCCGCAGCGCTGGCGTAAACGTCGCCTGACACACTGGCCATTGGAATACAGTGGCCAGAAGTCAGGTGATTGGCGATTGTGTGCTATTAATGGGAAATCCACCGAGAAGATCGGCTATCGGCCGAATTGTCCGAATTGGGCTCCCGCAAGAGTCGCGGTAATCCAAATGATCACCCCAAAAGGTCCCCCTTGAATTGTAGGCGACAAGTCGTCCTTTTCAACGGCTTTTGAAGATTTTTCCAAATTTTGGTTTTGGGGTCGATACGAAAGCGTAAATTCGCGGCGCATGAACAACGTTTTTCTACACACACGCAGTCCAGGCAAGATGGATTGGGTCAACACACCGAGGCAATTTCTGCGCCTTCCGGTTGTTGGAGAATTTGTAACAACTGACTCGACCTCGGATTGGTACAAGGTGGAACTGGTCGTTCACTGCGCCTTTGAGGCGGATTTCGCGGCGGAAGTTTATGCAGTAAAGGCCGACCACCTACAGGTAATCCGCGAGGCTTGCAGAGGCTGACAACAGTGGCCAGGAGTCAGGGGATTATTCAATTGGGGTTGGGTGCCATCGTTCAACGTCACTTACCTGACGCGGGCCATTCGCACTCCAAGCGAGGGCGCTCGGAAGTTGGGATCAACTGCACAATTCAAACCAATTCCTGCCGAGGGACTTTTTGAAGTTGGGGAAGTTTTCGACCTTGTAATAACAGATGGCAGGGATGGAATTCTCCTGACCCCCGAGGCATTACACATCGGACATTCTGTTAGCGGCTTATCAGCCATACGCTGTGGGAACTCGAATGTGCGGTGGCAGTGGTCACATTGGTATTCGTAGGTTGGCATCGAATCATCCATTGCCCAAAGATACGTCGAGCGAGTATCGAACCCCAGGGACATTCAGCGACGCGTCCGGTCCTCGTGAGTTTCTTGCTACACTGAGCAGTTGTGCACGCGAGTCGCCAATGAAGCCAGGAATCAACAGTTCTCCAAACCAGTACCAGAGGGGGAGGCAGTTTGGAAGAATATCTGGCAACGCGGCGCCTCTGCCTTTGGTCTGCTGCGCTTCGACGGCAAGAGCCGGCACAACGAGCACGCCGACAGCTTGGGCCTTCTCGCGAGACGAGAGAAATGAAAGGGACTTGTGGCCAAAGGCGAATGAGCCTGAATTCCACACCGCAGAGCTGCAACCCGGACGCGACGCCGCAAATGCAATCGGTTCGATAGAGCAATAGGTGTTCAAGAGTGATGGCGGGGTGAAAATAAAGTAAAATGCGGCAGGCGTTAGTTCCAGCATCAGCGAGCTTTGTTTGCGCTTCGATCCGCGCACTTCATGGAAGAAGTCCGCGACACGTCCCTGCGAATCGATTTTCTTGCACTGGATTAATGCTCCATATTCTGCCTTACAGGTCATGTCATTAGTGGAGGTTTGGCGTGAGATTGTGATTCCAATGTCCGCGCCGACGATGTGCTCTTGGGTTGCCTTGCTGACGCGCGTATCCAAATAGATACGGTGGTCACGCAAGATTCCTTGAATGTTTCCCCATGTGTTTTCAGCCGAACGCGCATCAAGTGCATCAACGAGTAGTTCCGTCAGCGCCCGTTCGTCCATTTCTTGCCCCATTCTTGCCCGATTATCAAGTTTCTGTGCAATCATCCCGGAGACAAGCAAGCACGGGCTGAACAATAATTCCTTTACTTCATCGGTAAGCCAAGGGTCCATAATCAATCCCGGTAGTCTGCAACTCTTTGCGAAGCTCACTTGCTTCTACTTGCCAGCCATGTGGATTGCAAGTGCTGATCGCAGAGTGACAGACGGTTTGCAAGGGCCGGTAACGCGGCGAGTCAGGTTCCGGTCAAGAAAACGCCCTTCGAGGCATGTCGCTTCACGCCTGCGTTGATGAGGCCAATTGTGAGCTTGCCCGCGCTCATAAATGCTTTATGAGAGAGTTACGCTATGTCCATTTTCGACAGCATTGAGAAACTGGTGACCGAGCACGGCTCTGCAGCGATACTCCAACAGCAGCTTGCGTTTGCCAAAGATCAGTTTTTTGATCTGGAGCGTAAAGTCGGCGAACTTCAGATTCAGGTGGGCCGCCTTGAGGCGCAGCTTGAGCGCGAACGTTTAGAGCACAAGCAAGCACGTGAGGATTTGCAGCGTTTGAAAGATGAACACTCCGAGGAGGTTCGTATTCATCGATTGATTGAGTTTCGCCGCGGCAAGCGCACGGGTGGAAAGTGGATGGCTTTTTGTCCCAAATGCCACATGCCAGTTGGTGACAGCAAAAGCATGGCGGGAAATCCACAAGCATTCTGCACGGCAAAGCACGCGGATTGCGGTTGGCATGTTTATCCGCCAATGACCGTAGCACAAATCATTCAGGAGCTTGAAGCATGACAGTGTCTGGTTCTCAGTCAGAATTGCGTCTCCGCAATCGTCTTGAGCGTGCAGGCCGGACTCCAACCAGCGGCAGACCTTTGGGAGTGAGAGCGTCTGCTCCCAGGTGGGTCAGATAACCAACGCCAAACGCAAGTGCCGCGCGCGGCAACAATTCCCGGCAGCCATTCTCTTTCATCTCTTGGAATTTGCAGGCCACGGGAATGGCTACAACGGCCCCGGCCAGGACACTGTGACAAACGGCTCGGTGATTCGGGTCGGTGGCGGGTTCCATCCCGTCCGGCATAAGCGCGCCGCCCACGCACGCCAACCCAACCACGCCGACTTCGGCCCAATTTGGTTCGAAGGGCGTGCGCATCTCGGGCGGACGGCCGATGTTGTCCAACCTGTGGGAAAAATATTGAAGCAGCAAATCCAGTGTGACGCCGGTTCCGGCTGCGATCACAACATGCGTGCCTTTGTTTGGCATCCCCGAGAGTATCACGCCAGAGCCGTGACTGTCCAGCGAGGCCGTGTAACAATTACGTCTTGCGCATCGCCCTTTCCTGCAAGTAAGCGCGCAACTCAGGCGTGTCCAAAGCGGATGCTCGTGAGTGGGCAGATTCCAGTATCCCCCTGCCGCGGCCACGAGTTTGCCATTACCGCAGGCCGAAGGCCGAAAGAGGGCAGTGATGCCTGTCCGCACGTCCGGCGTGCGCTGATGAGGCCACTTGTCTCTACACAATGGGTTTGGTTCAATCACGCTCATGAGTGAAGACAAAAGCATCGCGGAACATGACCGCCTCAACGCGGCATTTGATTCAAAGTCTGTTCTCACCGCTGACACAGCTGAACTTGAGCGCTTGTTGCTGGCCACTTGCGAGACTCGCTTTGCCAGCCCCGAGAATCCAGCGGCGTTGAAAGCGAAAAAGCGAGCCGAAGTAATTCGCCACCTGCTCCAGGTGCGGCTCACAACTGAAATAGGCAATCGTTCCTATCGCGTGAGCATTTTGGCGTTGGTGATTTCCACATTGGCCCTTGGATGGAACATCTGTCAGGCGATTTTTCAATTGTGAGCAGCAAGCGGGAGGATTCGGACCATCCGTTCCCCAATGAATGGCCGGTGGCAATGCGGCAGTTCGGCTCAAGCCCGGTTCGGCTTGCTCAGGTGATGGCGAGCCATGTTGGCGATTGATTTAGCTTGGCGCTGGCCAACGGCTTCCGCACTTGTTGCAAACTCGTTGGGGTTTGAATAAGGAATCAGCCATCGTATTGGCCGCTGCACCAAAGAGAATCCCTGTAAAGCTCAACGGCGTCCACACAACTGGCTTTGGCGGGTAGTAGATGTGAAAATCATCGGAATTGCAGGATGGGCAATTGTTTGGGTTTTCGCGTGCGCGCATGTGGTACTCTGTTGACCATTCCAACTCTTGGGATAAGTCAGCCTTTTTTCGCTTCAAATTCTCCCATGTCAAAGGGAGATACATGCATCCACCAATGAAGATAGCCAACATGGCAAGCTGCTTAGCCAATTTAGGGTCTTCGGATTGGTCTGCTGAGCAACCACGGAACAGGCCCAACCCCATCACCACCATTCCCACTATCCCGAGAATCGCAAGAGGCCGTGGGACGCCTCCCACTGCTGGCGTTGGCACATACAACTCGAACTCAACTGCGCAATGGGGGCAAGGGATGCGGTGGCCTACCAATGAAGGCGGATAACGGAGCGGCTGCTGACAATGGGGACAAAGGATGCGATAATCGGCTTCCATGTCGGGCTTCCAGTCTACTTTCCATGTCGGGCTTCCAGTCTACTGGCGAGTCGAGCAAGCCTCACAGCGGCTGTCAATGCAAGAAACCCACCACAGTGACCCCAGCTCGCAAGGGCCGGCGGTAATGCGGCTGTCCGGTTACAAGCCCGGACGTGGATGGAGCAAAAGGGGTGGCATGGGTGTGACGACTCTGGTACGTGTTGCTGCGAACCAAAGTAGTACCATGACCGAATGGACCGAAGAAGTACCACACGTGCCAGGTGTGTTGGAATTTCGTCACCGGCTCAGTCCGGACGTGATCCATCGCTACGTGTTGACACCGGAAGGAGACTTGAAATGGGTGACCGCCATTCCGCCGTCAACCACGAGCAAGGAACCGGATGATTTTGACGGCGAATGGCGTTGGGTTGGCCCGGCTCGGTAGGGCCAAATTGGGGCACAGGACGCCATGACCGCGCGTCAACGCGTTCCCCGATGCAACTGCGGCACCACTTCACCGGTGGCCAGGCGTCGGGCGGGATAGAGGGTTCCCTCGATGGAGAACTTGATGGCGCGAGTTGTTCGTGAGACAACGCGTTCACTTCGGACCCAAAATAAAGCTGGGTCTCCCCGCCCCCGGACGGTGAGCCGCGCCAGTTGTTGATGAGCAGCGTGGCCGTCGAACTCCAAGGCACTTCACGGCTGTTGGCCAGCCGCAAGACCGATGCGCCGGCAGGAAATTCGATGCTCGAAGTGCTGGACACATCGCCGTCGGCCAGGCGCAGCGGACCAAGCGTCAGCTCGCCGGGCCGGGCCAACCAGTTTCCTCCGGTCAAGGTCAGCAAGCCCGAGTGGTTGATGACCCCGCCGTCGTGTTGAAACGCAGCGCCGTTGCGGACGGAAATGTTGCTCACGCTCAGGCCACCGCCCGTCATTGTGTAGCCATGAAAATTCGTAGCCTGACCGGTAATCTGGAGTTCGTTCCAAATCACGTTGGTGCCGCCCGTCTGGTCGAAGCCGCTATCACGAGAGCCGGTGAGGATCACATTCGCGGCCGACACGAATCCGCCGTTGAGCGTGTACAGGCTGGGGTAAATGTTGGTGAACACGCCGGTCTGGCTCGACGGTCCGATGACCATGTCGCCGCTGATTTGATTGATTCCGCCGTTCTGAACAAAGGTGGCGATGCCCATGGCCAGGTTTGCCGCTGACAGCGCTCCGTCCCGCAACGAATATCTCGCGAAGGCGATGCCACCCAACGAGCCCAAATCGGTCCCGCGCATCACGAGGTTTGATGTGATCGTGTGCAGCCCGTCCCACTGTGCGAAAGTCCCGAGCGCGCGCAGGGTGGTGGATGAACCGACCGCCACGACACCGTTGGAGAGAGTATAACTGCCGAATCCGCCGAAGCGGCTGCCATTGCCGACAGTGAGCGCAG
>JBFMDG010000333.1:0-7986 GCA_040754135.1 Verrucomicrobiota bacterium | reverse complement strand
GCTCGATCCAAGTGCTGCGCCAGACCATGCACGGTGTGGAAATTATTTTGTGCGACGCGCTCGAGGTGGCCAAAGTGGCCGAATCCGCAAAGTCCTCTGGAAACACTGAATCGCTGGCATCCCTTCAAGACGATGTCGATCGGCGCATGCAGCGACGCCACATTGTCACCGATTTGCTTTTCGGGCGCGTCACGGAAGGGCATCCGCTTTACGGTTGGCTGACGGAGCACGGTTTTTCCAAGATGGATTTGAAATGGTTCGAGCAAAAGGCGACCTGCGTGGATGTGCTCGGGCTGGATTATTATCCGCACACTGAGGTTGAGCTTTTTTTGACTCCGGAAGGGCATTCGCGGCAACGCGTGCCGGAGCAGCATGCCGGTCTGTATGCTTCGGCCCTGGATTATTGGGAACGCTATCGGATTCCACTGATGGTTACCGAGACGAGCTTTACCGGCAGCGAGAAAGAGCGGCGCCATTGGCTGGAATTCACTGTCCAGGGTGTTCGGCAATTGCGCGCGGCCGGAGTGCCGGTCATTGGCTACACCTGGTGGCCGCTCCTCGATCATTTGGATTGGGATGGCGCGATGTTGCATCAGGTGGGGCACATTCATCCGGTCGGTATTTATGCGCTCGTCCGCCGCGAGAACGGCCGGCTCGATCGAGTGCCCACGGCGCTGCGCGGCGATTTCCAGGAATTGATCCGGAAGAAAGAAACAGCGATTGGAGGAATCGCGAACGATCTTGAGAAGAGCGGCGAAGCCGAATCCGGATCGCAAGAGGAAGCCGAACCTCGTTCGCAGCGTGTGCAAGCGCCGACTGGTTTTCCCATCATTGTGCATTGCCATTTGCGCTGGGACGGCGTCTGGCAACGGCCGCAGCAATTTCTATCACGCCTGGCCCGGAGTCATCGCGTGTTGTTTGTGGAAGGGCCGATCGTGGTCGAGGGCAACATCAAACCGCGTTACGAAATCCGCGCGGTTCCGGAGCATCCCAACGTGACGGTGATGCAAACGTTCTTTCCGCAAGAACGGTTTTTTAAAGACGGGGCATGGGTGGACAGCGAGCGGTATCGATTGCTCAAAGAAGTGTTAAAAGGTCCGCTGGCCGGACAGTTCAAAAGGCCGATTCAATGGTTTTACGATCCGATGGCGGCGCCGGCGTTTGTCGGGCGGATGGGCGAGATCGCCATCGTCTATGACTGCATGGATGAGCTGTCGCAATTCAAATTTGCTCCACCGGAAATTATTGAGCGGGAGAAGTTGCTGCTGTCGAACGCGGACGTGGTATTTGCAGGTGGCCGCAAGATGTGGGAATCGAAAAGGCGGTTCAATTCAAACGCCCATTTCTATGGGTGCGGCGTGGAGGTGGAGCATTTCGCCAAAGCTCGCGCCGAAAACACGGAAATTCCTCATGACATCTGTTTCGTGATGAAACCGATCCTGGGTTATTTCGGGGTGGTGGACGAACGGCTCGATTACGAGTTGATTGCGCGAATGGCGGAAGAGCATCCGGAATGGAGCATTGTGCTGGTGGGGCCGGTGGTGAAAATCGATCCAGCTTCGCTGCCGCGCCGTCCGCATTTGTATTGGCTGGGGAGGAGGGATTACGCGCAGCTGCCGAACTACGCCAAAGCCTTTGATGTTTGTTTGATGCCGTTCGCGCTGAACGAGGCGACGGAATATATCAACCCAACTAAAGCGCTCGAGTACATGGCTACAGGAAGGCCCATCGTCTCGACGGCCATCGCCGATGTCGTATCGAATTTCAGCGCTGCCGTGCAGATCGCGCGGTCCCATGAAGAATTTATTCAGAAGTGTGCACAATCCTTGGCCCAACCGGATCGGGTGGCCATCGAGCGGGGCTTGTTGTTAGCCCGGGACAATCAGTGGGAAAGCATTGTCGCAAAGCTCGAACAGCACATCGAGGATGTGCTGAATGCCAAAGTTTTCCCAAGACAATTCGCGGAAAAGCGGTTCGCGCTGTCAACCGCGTCAGCCATCTAAGTGAACCGCCACGGACCTGGGCCGCATTCTGCCACGAGCCGTCAGGGAACCGCGCTGACCAGTCGCGAGGCGGAACGCGACAGGAGGAGAATGGATTATGTTCGACTATTTGATCGTCGGAGCCGGTTTCTCAGGAGCCACACTGGCCGAACGTCTGGCGCGGCGTTCCGGAAAAAAAGTGCTCGTGATCGACCGGCGCAATCACGTGGGCGGAAATGCCTACGACTGCTATGATTCGGCCGGAATCCTCGTTCACAAATACGGGCCGCATATTTTTCACACCAATTCGAGACAGGTATTCGATTACCTTTCCCAATTCACCACCTGGCGCGCTTATCAACATCGCGTGCTGGCAAGCGTCGATGGCCAACTCGTTCCCATCCCGATCAACCTCGACACCATCAATCAACTCTACGGCCTGTCCCTCAATTCCATGGAACTGGAAAAATTCTTTGCCTCGGTCGCCGAACCGCGGGATCAAATCCGTTCCTCCGAGGATGTGGTCGTCAGCAAAGTGGGCCGCGAGCTGTATGAGAAATTTTTCCGCGGTTACACGCGCAAACAATGGGGGATCGATCCTTCCGATCTGGATGCCGCCGTCACGGCGCGTGTTCCAACCCGCACCAATCGCGATCCGCGCTACTTCACCGATACCTACCAGGCCATGCCGCGCTACGGATTCACGCGGTTGTTCGAGAACATGCTCGATCATCCCAACATCAAGATCATGTTAAACACCGATTACCGCGAAATCCTGGATTACGTCCCATTCCGCAGAATGGTTTACACGGGACCGATCGACGAATTCTTTGATTATCGCTACGGCAAGCTGCCGTATCGTTCGCTCGAATTTAAATTCGAAACACACGACCAGGAATTCGTTCAGCCAGTGGCGGTGGTGAATTATCCTAACGATTACGCCTACACCCGTGTGACCGAGTTCAAACACCTCACCGGCCAGGTTCATCCGAAAACGACCGTTGTTTACGAGTATCCGCAGGATGAGGGCGACGCGTATTATCCGGTGCCACGCCCGGAAAACGCCGAAATCTACCGGAAATATCACGCCTTGATGGAGCAGACGCCCAAAGTTTATTTCGCCGGCCGGCTCGCCACTTACAAGTATTACAACATGGATCAGGTCGTGGCGCAGGCCTTGACGCTCTTCAATAAACTGACCGCCGCGGAGGAGCCAAACGGCTTCCACCGAACGCCGAGCGCCAAACCGGTCGCCGGTTACGCTTCCGCCAGTTCGTAATCCGAAGGCGAATGTGACTCTCGCAACGGTGGAAAAGGGCAAGCAAAGGCGTCAGTTCTAGCGCAATCGCGCTTTCTTCAGGCATCTGCATGCGGTGCCGCGATCACCGGCGAGTGACTCTGTTGTGCTTCGCCACGTTGCCGCCACAAAGCCGCGGCAGTGCCGATCCCGAAAACAAGGAGGCTCGCCAGCAAGAGCACGACGCCAGTGGGAGTTTCTTTGGCGTGGTCAACAGCCCACTGCATCGGCTTCGCAAGCAACACGAACACACTTGCCGCCGGCAATAACAATGGGCCCCAATGTCCTGCCAGAATTCGCTGAATCAAAATGCCGGCGATGACTGCGCTCGCAAAGCCCGGCAACAACCCGGTGGGCACAGGGCTCGTTCCAAAATAGGTCCAAGCCAAAGCGTGTGTCGCCCAAATCAGCGCCACCCCGTTGCGCATCCAGCTCGTGCCTGCCTTGGCGGCATCCTCCCAAAACAAACTGTGCAGGAGCAAATAGACCGCGCTCGCTTGCAGGATGAGGTGTTCAAGCACTTCCGACTGGCGGAAAATGATGCAGACTACTCCGGCGACTGAAATCGCGCCTAACAAGGCTTCGCTCAGGCTGCGGGATCGCAATGACAAAGCAACTCCAAAAGCAAAAGCGCCGATGCCAATCAACGACCATCGACCGCATCCGGGAATCAATTCTCGCGCCCACTCCACAGGCCAGGCCGCGATCAACCCGGCGAGCGAGGCCAGCAAACCGTGCAAGAGAGTTTCGGGACGCCGATGAAAAAAATAAAGCGCTGCATAGGTAGCCGCATGGAGGGCAAACAAGACCAACGCGATTCCAGATCGAGTGAATTCCAGGGCCAACAGCGGCACGGCTGCCGGCACTATGCAAAGCACAATTTGCCCCTGTTCCGTTACGCTTTCGGTGAAATCGTGAATGCGATGCCAGAGTGTCCACGCCAGAACAGATATTCCCGGCGCAACCCAGGCAATTCTCATGGTTCGATCATCCACGTAGGCGATCGACCACAGATGAATGCCGGTTGCCAGGGTCCAAGTGATCATCACGCCCAAAGGCAACCATGGGCGTTGCGGAACGGAAGCATTCGCACGCGAGGGAGCTGGCAACAGGTTGGCGAGACTGAGCAGAAAGGGTAATACCACGAGCCACGAAACCGCGTTGGGAGTGGCCCATGATTCATTGTGCGTTTCCAGTCCGCGACGGAATAGAAATGGAAAAAATACGTTCACGGCGAGGAACACTGCGCCGAATCCGAGCAAGCGATGCGGAAAATTGAGTTCTGGAAAAAATCTCTTGATCGCTCCAAACCGCAATGCGGCCAGTGCCGCTCCCGCAACACAGAGCAACGCGGCAGTTGTCTGACTCAGGAACACTGCGTGGCTGATCAATATGAAGGCTACCAACACCAGCATGTTCTCCAAAGCTGTGAGCAGCGTGGCATCATACCAAATGCGGCGTCGCGCTAAAAACAGGGCGGTTCCGGCGACAAGCAGTTCGTACAACTGCAACGAAGAAAAATTAAAGAAAAGCTGCAAAGTTTCGCGGCTGAAAAATGCCGGATCGATCGACAGGCGGTAAATGGCGTAGAGCATCAGCGCGGCGCTGATCGGATAAAAAGGATTTCCGGCGAGCACCCACCGGAAAACGCTGTGCCAGGTTAATTCATCATAGAAACTCCACGAGCGCCCGATTGCGTTTTCGCTTGGGGACGAGTTTGGGTCTGCATTCATATTTGATCCTTGTGGCTCGGGTTGATGTTTTCAACTACAGGAGGGGCTGGTCGAACCAGGTTCGATTCGGGAACGCGGCATGTTGTTGAGAAGTCGAGTTGCACCTCGGCACTCCCTGATCGGGTTTGCCCACGGTCACGTGAAGCATCGGCAACCAAACTAAAAATCGCCATACGCTACCAAATGCTGCTTCAAGCTCGCTCAGTCGCAGTTGTGATCAAATACTATCAGGAACTATCAAATGCAATACAATTCTTTGTTTTGACTTTGTGGGCTGCTTTTTGCGATTGTTTGTCGCGTTTCATTGGCGCTGGGGATGGTAACAGGCATTGCGCCCAACGAAGCACCGGAATTTGTACGCATTTTATGACTGAAAATAGCGAAGCTCTGAAACCGAAATGGTATTCGATCCGCGAGGCTGCGGATTATCTCGATGTGGGCGAACCGACCATTTATCGGTGGATGCGAGAAGGCAAGATTACCTTCCGAAAGGTGGGTGATTCCACGCGCTTTTGGAAGGAAGATCTGGACGCGGTCATGCAGGTGTTTCGGAGCGTCACTGAAGCCGGCCAGGTCAAAAACAAATGTCCCTACTGCAATCACACCGATCTGGTGCCGGGCACGGTTCAAAGCACCGGACGCACTTATTTTCGTCCGGATGAAACGAAATTTTGGACGTTGAGAGACAGCTACATCGAGTTGTCCGCGCTCATGTGCACGCGGTGCGGGGGTGTGGCGTGGTTTGGAGATGTGAAGAAGCTGCTCGAATTGCGCAAAGAATCCTCGGAAACAGGTGGTCGCGAACCGGAGAAAAGTTGAAAACGGCTGCACGTAAAGACACCCGGCCCTCCTTGGGTTGCCGGGGTAGCGTTGAAGTTAGAAGATTTGCTAGGCGACTTCATAGGTAGCAAATGCCATGGGGTGCTGAAATCGGGCACGAACCCGAAATTCGGTTCGGGGTTTCCGCGACAATCCTGAATGCCTGAATCAAGGCGGTTTTCCCGGCGAACCAGGCAGCAAACCCACCGCGAAGGGGATTGAATTGGATCGACGGGGCCGCATAATCGCGCCGTGCCGAAAACCCAGCCCAACCCCTCTGCAAACCTTCCGGCGTGGCGGCCTGCAGGCGAAGGGCCGGCCAGTGAAGAGCTGGTCGTGAAACCGAAGGTGGTTCCGATACCGGTTTGGGGTGTGGTGGTTTACGAAAGCAGACATGCTCCAGGTTTTGTGGGGCAGCTGCGCGATGATTTTTCGAAATTCCTGCTGGTGATTGCCGGCCGCGCGCGATGGGCAGGCAGCAGCCGCGTTTTCAACCTGCATACCAACAGCCTCATTCACATCCCGGCGGGTGTGCCGCACACCCAAGAAGATCTTCCGAACGATCCGGTCACTTTATATGCGATCCATTATCGCGATGAAATTCTGCCCAGCCCGATCACCCGCGCACTGAGCGAAGCGGGCATTCTGCACTGGAATCTGGACGGTTCGGCGCGCCCTTTGGCCCGGCCCTTTCGTTCGGATTTTCAGGAAATGCTTTTCGAACAGGCCACACGCCGGGAGGGCTGGGAATTGGTGCTTCGGTCCTGTCTGGGTCAAATGGCGGTCCGCGCGTTGCGCATGCATCTGCGACGGACCAGTCAATCGGAGCCGCTCTTCGAAAAAGGACGGGACAGCGCGCAACGCGTTGCCACTTACATCAGCAAACTGGAATCGAGATTTTACCGGCAACAAACGCTGGATGAAGCGGCCCGGGCTACCGGACTGAGCCGGCGGCAATTTACCGAGCTCTTTCGCAAGATCACCGGCACCACCTGGCATAAGCACGTCGAGTTTTTGCGATTGGAACATGCGCAAAAGTTGTTGCTCGAATCGGAAACCACGACGCTGGCGGTGGCGTTCGAATGTGGATTCGAGAACCCGTCCAATTTTCATCGCGCATTCAAAAGGGCGCTGGGTTGTTCGCCGAGTGCCTTTCGCGAAGACCGACAAGGCGCCAGGAATCCGGCGGCCGGGAAAACGGGGCGCTAATCAGAATCAAAAGCACCTCATGTCTCTGCGGACACGAATGGTGCGAGGCGGCGCCATTTGGGTGCGGTAAAGCCACATTGAACGGCAAAGCGGCAAAGCGGCAAAGCGGGGAGCTTTGTTGACGGTCCCTCGCCCGCCAGATAAGTTCATCCAGCATGATAGACGTCACCGAAGTTCAACCACCTGGGGTGGATCGTTTCCCAACGCGGCGCCCGACTCCGCCGGCGCGGTTGGACACGCTCTCGCGGGAAATCATCGCGTTGAAGAAAAAATTGAATGCGGTGATTCTGGCGCACAATTATCAAGTGCCGGAAATTCAGGATGTGGCCGATTTCGTGGGCGATTCGCTGGGGCTTTCACAGCAGGCGGCAAAGACCATCGCCGATGTCATTGTCTTTTGCGGCGTTCATTTCATGGCTCAGACCGCGAAGATTCTGAACCCGCAAAAAGTGGTCGTGCTCCCGGATAAAGACGCCGGATGCTCGCTCGAGGAAAGTTGCCCGGCGCCAAAATTAAAAGCCTTTCAAGCCACCAACCCGAATTTCTACACCATCGCTTACATCAATTGCAGCGCGGAAGTCAAAGCACTCAGCGACGTCATCTGCACCAGCGGCAATGCGGTCAAAATCGTCAATGCAGCGCCTGAAGATCGCGACTTGCTGTTTGTGCCCGACGAAAATCTTGGCGCATGGGTCATGGAACAAACCGGCCGGCCGATGACTCTGTGGCGAGGCAATTGTTATGTGCATGTCGAGTGGACGCACGCCGCCATTGTGCGCATCCGGAATTCGCATCCGGGCGCTCCCTTGGTGGCACATCCGGAATGCACTCGGGCGGTTCGAATGCTTGCCGATGAGGTATGTTCGACCGAGAAAATGGTCGATTATTGTAAGCGAAGTCCCGCGCAGGCCATCATCATCGCGACCGAAGCGGGCATGCTCCATCG